>CAXSIE010000395.1:4950-5480 GCA_964237295.1 uncultured Flavihumibacter sp.
TAGCTGTGGTAAAAAACCACCCGCGCCAGAACCTGTAGAATCATGCAGGTATTTACCTACGATCCCTGAATTATTGGCCAATCCGTTTGGATGAGCGATAGATTTTGAATTAAGGAGGATGCGGGCGGATTCGCAGGCGCTTGCTCCCAGTATTACGGTCTTGGCGTTTACCTGGTATTCCTGCAGGTCTTCTCTGTTTATATAAGAAACCCCTGTAGCCATTCCTGATTTATCGGTGATGATTTCCCGAACCATCGCATTGGTGACCACCTGGAGGTTACCCGTTTTAATAGGCCGCAAAAAAAGCACTGACCGCGATCTTTGTTTCCGGGCAATGCTTCGGTAAGTACTGACCCTCTTCCGGGAATAACCTTTACGCCGATCTTATCTCCTGCTTTCTTGATAAACAATTCGGTGAGGCGGGGTTTGGGAGGCGTTAAAAAAATACCGTCCGGCTCATTTTCCAGTCCTTCTTTGGTACCGTAAACTCCAATCAAACGATCTACCCTGTCGTAATAAGGTTTGATGTC
>CAXSIE010000396.1:0-3057 GCA_964237295.1 uncultured Flavihumibacter sp.
CAAATGCCGGAGCAGTCAATCCAAACACTTCCACATTAAAAAGTCCTACTCATAAATACTACTCAGTAGGAATTTATAATATAAATCTTAAGGTCACCTCAAGAGACGGGTGCAGTGCGGATACCACAAAAAAATTTACTGTGAATGGCGCAATTCCAAAGGCAGACTTCGAAGTAAATGCAGCCGGCCAGTTATGCAGTAATAAGGATGTGACGATCAATGATCAGTCGTCTGTTGATTTTGGAAACATCACCCGTATTGAAGTTTACTGGGATTATGCCAATGACCCCACAGCCAAAACCATTGATGAAGAGCCGGTTGCGGGAAAAGCGTATACGCATAAATATACAGCTTTCGGAACTCCTGCTACCAAAAGTTTCCAGGTTGTTTACATTGTTTATTCCGGTGCAAGCTGCATGCAGCAACAAACCAAAACGATAGTTTTACAAGGCAGTCCTGAAATTAAATTTGATACTATTTTACCTGTTTGTCAGGAATTGCCCGCTTTCCAGGTAACTGCAGCCAGGGAGCTTTATGGCTTTTCAGGCACAGGGGTTTATAGCGGTTCAGGCATTTCATCAACCGGGCTATTTAATCCAAAACTTGCCGGCGCAGGAAATAAAACCATTACCTACCTTTTTACAACTTCGAATGGATGCAGTACCCAAAAAACTCAAACAATCGTAGTGTATCCGTCGCCTGCAGTTAACGCAGGTCCTGACCGTACACTTTTAGAAGGGGGCAACATTACCATCGCAGCTACGGCAAGTGCCGGCAGCACTTATCTTTGGACACCGGCTACCGCTATAAACAATACCGGTATCCTGACTCCCACGGTATCACCGGTCAACAATACGGATTACAGGTTAACGGTCACTTCTTCAAGTGGATGTAGCGCTTCTGACGAAGTGCGGGTTATTGTGCTTAAAGACGTGAAAGTACCTAATGCGTTTTCGCCTAACGGCGATGGTATTAACGATACCTGGAATATTGAATTCCTGGAATCTTATCCTGGAGCCATCGTAGAAGTGTTTAACCGCTATGGCCAACAGGTATATAGATCTGTAGGTTATAACAAACCATGGGATGGTCGTTATAATGGGAATATATTGCCGTTCGGAACCTATTATTGGCTCATAAATCCAAAAAATGGAAGGGCTGCAATAAATGGCTCTGTTACTATCATCCGTTAAAAAAGCACTCGCCAGATGAAAAAAATTGTTTCCTTTATAATTTGTTGTAGCCTGGCAGTTTTATCGAAAGCGCAGCAGGAACCACATTATACGCAATACATAATAAACCAGTATATCATCAACCCGGCGCTTACTGGTATTGAGAACTATACGGATGTTAAACTCAGCCATCGCCACCAGTGGGTAGGACTACAGGATGCGCCGGTAACTACTTACCTGACTATAAGTAAACCGATCGGTAAAAAAGATGACAGAACCACCGCCACTTCTTTTGAAATGCCGGGCGAAAATCCAAGAGGCAGAAATTACTGGCAGGATTATGAAGCGGCAAAACCGCATAGCGGAGTAGGACTAAAAATAATCAATGACAGAACGGGTCTTTTGAACCGGTTTGCCGGTTACTTAAGTTATGCTTATCATATAGGCATCAGTGCAAAAACAAGCCTGGCTGCAGGTTTCGAAGCAGGTGTGCGTAATATTAGTCTGGACAGGAGTAAACTTGATTTCGGAACTGCCAATCCGGTAGATCCTGCGGTGTATAATTCAGGTGAAATCAACCAGCTTAAACCTGATTTTGGCGCAGGCTTGTATTTGTATTCCGCTGAATATTTTGTAGGACTTTCAGCCCAACAGATTATTTCTCAAAAGGTTTATTTTTCAGACCTGCGCCTTAAAACCGATGATTCAAAACTAATTCCCCATATTTTCGCTACTGCCGGTTACAGGTTTTTTCTCAATGATGATTTCAGTGCCTTACCATCAGTAATGGTGAAATTCATTCAACCCCTGCCCGTTCAATTCGATTTAAACATGAAAGTTCAATACCACGACCTGCTATGGGCCGGCGCCAGTTACCGGTTAAAGGATGGAATAGCAGCTATGGTTGGGTTGAATGTATCCAATACTTTTAATATCGGGTATTCTTATGATTATACAACTTCCCGGCTAAATACGGTAAGTAAAGGCACCCATGAAATAGTTCTCGGATTTTTGCTCGGCAATAAATATGGAGACTTATGTCCCAGGAATGTTTGGTAAGAAATTATTTGAAATGGAATTCGCAGGATGTACTGATAACATGGCAGCAGAGTATAGAATAACCAAGGATGCATTAAAATTCAGAAAAATACAAAAAGATGATTTGATAAACAGAACTTTGTGTTCCTGCGTGCTTTAGTACCGCCGTGGATCATTACCTGCTGATAGCTAAATATAAACAATCACTTTCCTTCTCTTAACCTGTTTATCAATTTCTTTTAATTCAGTTTCCGCGCCCTTTTTATATTTTTCCTGTTGCTGCTGCAACTGTATTTTGATGGCTTCAAATTGTTGTTGCAGTGCCTTATAGTCATTCATCTTGTTATATTCCTGTTTTAAGGAAGACCTCATATTTTCAGTGGATGCTTTATTTATTGAATCCATAGTTTCCTTATAAATCTGCGACCAGTTTAAATGATGCAGTGATTGCTGCAGCTCTTTCTGCAATTTAAGGATAGATGCTTTGCTTAGTTTCTGAAGTTTGGCTATTTTATTCCAGTCCAGCTTTTCAATTGCCTTTTGAGTCTGGGCAAGTGACTGTTTTGCAATTTGGTCGTTATTTTTTTCAGCTTTAAGTTTTATAATGGTACTATCCTCCGTAATGTAATAAGAATAACTTGAATTTGGAACAAACGGAAATTCGTTTTCTTTGGCAGCTTCCGGCAGTTCCGGATCTGTTTCTTTAATAGAAAAATCTTTGTTTTCGCTGGTTGCTGACTGCAATAAAGCTAGCTGAGGCATTTCGTTATCATTATAATCTAATGAAACAGGTAAAGCAAGTAAATTTTTTTCCGGATTATTTTTTTCAGCAGTTGCACCGGCCGCC
>CAXSIE010000396.1:3067-5469 GCA_964237295.1 uncultured Flavihumibacter sp.
CCGGTATTTCATGTGTTGCTTTATGGTTCCGGATTTTTTCAGGTTTGCGGTGAATGGAGGAAACCATATTGTTTAATGGCATTCTTTCAAAAACACCTGTAATCTGAGGAGCCGCAATTCTTGTTTCGGTATAGGTGTTATCAAAATTTTCCAGCACTACGTTTCCGGGGTTTACCAAAGCAATAGAAATCAGTAAGCCGATCGTTAAAAAATAAGCCATCAATCTGAAACCGGATTCAGGCTCGGTTTTTTTTATTCCCATGATCCTTTGAACGCGTTGCAGCAAAAAATTTTTATTTTGGCCGGCAGCAGCAATTGCCAGGGAATAAGTAGCTGACCTGCTTTGTTCAAGGGAAAGCAGGGCAGAGGCATATTGATAGGGGTCGAACCGGAATTGAAGTACCCAGTCATCACAACTTTTTTCCCTTTCCTGTTTGATGGATCTTACCAGTAACCCTGCGAAAGGATTAAAAAAGAAGAGGATTTCAATTGTCGCAATATAAAGATTGATCAGATAATCGTTTCTGCTGATATGAGCCAGTTCATGCAGGAGGATTGCTTCCAATTGTTTTACTGATAATTGATTGACGCATGCAAGAGGAATCAGTATTATCGGTTTGATAAATCCGATTACCATAGGAGTGTCTATATATTCCGAAATCCAAACCTGCACCTTGCGGCTGATGTTAAGCTGTTGCAGCATTTTTTGAACGTACAATCGCAATTCAGGTTTCATTTTACTCAGTCCTTTTGTCTGAACAGTATGGGAATAAAAAAAGAATCGAAAAAACCTGGTAAAAAAACCTGTTATTACCAGCAGGTAAAATAGGGAAAAATAGGAAAGGTTGTTTTCAAGAAATGTTTTTACAGTCCCGTACATAATAGCGTAAAAAGTATTACCGGGAAAATTGTAAATGGGCGTAACAGCGCTTAACGAACCTGAATAAGTGAAGTACTGAAATGAAAGTCCGGAAGCGAACCAAATAAATCCTGCCGAGATGAGTACCAATGCAAATCCATGTTTAAATGCCGCGGAGCATTTTTTTCCTGTGCGCAGAAAAAGTATAAATAACAGCCACAGTAATCCGAACTGCCATAAACTGTTTAGCAGGGTCCAACCTAAAGCTATCAGAAAAGGGGAATGGGTCAGGATAAGCATCTCACTGATTTTTAAGGTCGTTCAATAAATTTTGTATTGCGTCAAGTTCCTCCCTGGATGCTTTGTGATTTCCCAGTGCCTGTATTACCAGTTGCGTGGATGAGCCACCAAACAATCCATCGATCATTTTACCCAGCAGGTGTTTTTGTGTTTTTTCCTTACTTACGGCAGCCTGATAAATATGTGTTTTTACGGATGCATCTCTTTTTACCAATCCTTTCTCATTCATAATCTGCATAAGCTTTAAAGTGGTAGTATAACCTACATCTTTGTTCTTGGCCAATTCTTCATGTACTTCCCGAACACTTGCCAAACCTCTTTGCCATAATACCCCTAAAATTTCCAATTCACTTTCTGTTGGTTTAATATATTTTGTTGTAGACATACGGGAATAAATTAGGACACTAATATACGATTACTTTCGTAATGACAAATAAATCAGGTTTAATTTTTTAGATTGACTGTCACCGGGTCAATGAGTGCAATGTTTCCTCCTGAGCTGCCTGCTGATAGTAAATGCGTCATTGAATAATTACCATAACAGCAGTTATATAGAGTTCAAAAAGTTTTCCTGGTATCTTTTAACCATGTTTTTCTATATTTAGTGCTTAAAGCTGATAGCTGAAAGCTGAAAGCCATTCCTCATCATCAAATCAATGTCATGAAGATTTCATTAACTGCCTGCCTGTTATTTTTTTTATTTCCCGGAATGCCTTCAGATAAACCGGCCGGGAAATGGATTAAACTTTTTAATGGTAAAGATCTGAAAGACTGGAAAATAAAAATCAAGGACCATCCGCTGAACGAAAATTTTGGCAATACTTTCCGCGTTGAGAACGGATTGTTAAAAGTGAGCTACGACCAGTATGACGGGTTCAAGGAACAATACGGTCATATTTTTTACAAGCAAAAATTTTCCGCCTACTTGCTGGTTACTGAATACAGGTTTGTTGGTGAGCAGGTGAAAGGCGGAGCCGGATGGGCATTGCGTAACAGCGGCGCAATGCTTCACTCGCCGTCTCCTGAAACTATGGAACTTAACCAGGATTTTCCTATTTCACTGGAATGCCAGTTACTGGGTGGGAATGGAAAAGACCAAAGATCTACCGGAAATTTGTGCACGCCGGGCACGAATGTAGAAATTGATAACAAACTTTTTACGCCTCATTGTATAGATTCAAAATCCCAGACCTATCATGGAGAACAATGGGTAAGGGTATCTGCGCTTGTGTTAAGAGATTCT
>CAXSIE010000397.1:0-5467 GCA_964237295.1 uncultured Flavihumibacter sp.
CTTTTTGATATTTGTAAATGGCAGCGGCTATTTTAACGCTGTCACCTGTTTGATCTTCGCTGGCCAGGTATCCGATTTCACCCAATCGTTTCTGCAGTGATTTAATAAATAATACAGAATCTTTATAAGGATAATAAATATAGGTGTAATCCTTTAAATCAGCGGAATCTAAAAAGCTCCGGATATTTTCCCTGATGAGTTTATACCCCGTAAACGGTGGCTCCAGGTTATTAAGAGATTGATTAATAGTATTACCGGCGATGGCCAGGTTAAACTGCCCGATAAAATAATCATCATTAAAAAGAGAGTCTTTGCGTACCGTGATGCTATCTCTTTGCAACCTGCCCAGCTTTAGATGCCTGGCAATTTTTAAATAAGCTTCTGTATATAAGATATCTGCCCTTGACCATATAGCTGCATCCCTCCTTGAAACAGAATCCCGTTGAATGCTGTTTTTAACCGATGCAATTGACGAGTAATTATAATCAGCAGGAAACAGTCCATATTCCTTAGCATGCTGAATCACCTGAAATAGTGAATCTGCTATAGGTTTCCACTGATCCTGGTGGCTCCAGATCACTTTGTAATTGTTATGCTTGTAAATATCTTCTATCATCTTTAAAGATGATAGATTCACCGAATCGTTTAAACTGCCCTTCTTTTCAAGTGCATAACTAAGCAGTTTCTTTAAATTTTCAGTTGTTCTTACTTCTAATTGATCCGGGGCTTTAACTACGTCTTTTTCAGGGGGTTTACCGGAATGCTTACATGCAAAAAAAATAGTAACAGTAAAGACGATAAGGGATATACGGTAAAGCATTCCCCGGGTCAGGAAAACAAACATAGTTTGCATGAAGGGTATCATCAATTGATGTAAATTCTAACAATATTAATTTTTCTTTTTCAAATGCTCTGTTTTTTTGTCAGAACTGAGATTCGTAAGAATCCTATTCAGATAAAAATACAGGAAGTCAAACCATTTAACGAAATAAGTATTATTAAATTATTGTTGAAATTTTTCGGTTTTTTCAAGCGAAGTAATATCCTGGTTACTCCTGATCTGGATCTGTATATTCGATATCCATTCTGCACATCCCTTTTGCCAAAGAAATTCATTAATATCCCTGATAACCTTCATCACTTCTTCATAAGTTCCTTCAAGCACGGTGGCAAAAGGACCCACTTCGTGTTTAATACCTGATTGCTGAATAATGCCGATGGCTTCATCTACCCATTCATAAGGATGTTTGTCCAGCACAATTGGAACAATCTGGATGGAGGCGTTTATAATATATTGATGCATGTAATAATTATTAACCATTATAAAACTCTTTTTAACCGTTGCTCCAGCAGCATCATGTCTGCCAGTACAAATGCTGTTACTGCTTCCAAAACTACGGGAACCCTTAAAGCGATGCAGAGATCATGACGGCCTTTTACAGAAAAAGGTTCTACTTCTCCCGATTGCCAGTTGAGGGTCTGTTGCTGTTTAGGAGTAGAGGATGTTGGCTTAATGGCAATCCGGAATACCAGCTCATTACCATTTGTAATACCGCCAACTATTCCGCCCGCATGATTGGTGGTTGTTTTACCGCTTTTATCTTCTATGGCATCATTGTGTTCAATACCAAACATTCTTGCAGCAGCAAAGCCGGTTCCGAACTCAATACCCCTTACCGCAGGAATGGCAAATACAGCATGACTTAATAAAGATTCCGCAGAATCGAAAAAGGGTTCACCCAATCCGATAGGTAAACCGGTAACCGTACAGGATACAATACCTCCAATGCTATCTTTTGCATCAATAGCTTTCTGCAGGCCTTTTTCAAGATTGGTTTCCCCGCCAATTTCAACTATATCTGCATGAACATTTATGGGAGAGGGAGCATTGAGTGTTTCATCCGGTGAAGGCTGCATTAATGCCAGTAACTTTTTTGCAATAACTCCTGCTGCCACCAGCGCAACCGTTAAGCGCCCCGAAAAATGACCGCCCCCCCGGAAATCTTCGTAACCACCATACTTTTCGTGAGCTACAAAATCAGCATGCCCGGGACGTGGTACCGCCCGCTGCTTTTCGTAATCTGTGGAACGTGTATTATTATTTTCAAATAAAATAGTTATCGGAGCCCCGGTTGTTTTGTTATTAAAGATGCCACTTTTAAATATCGGGAGGTCATCTTCTTTCCGGGGTGTAGTACCTTTTTGAGTACCGCCCTTCCTGCGCTCGATATCAGCAAGGAAATCCGCTACTTCCAAAGGCAAACCTGCCGGGCATCCGTTAATGTTTACCCCTACACTTTCTCCGTGCGATTCTCCAAAAATTGAAACCCTGAATATCCTGCCAAATGAATTCATAACCGAACCCTTAAAGGACTTTTAATGTAAAATAATAACTACTTTTCACTGTGTACATCTGAACCTAATGACACCATATCATCAAAAAATTCAGGGTAAGACTTATTGATAGCCTCCGCATCTTTTATAATTGTTGTACCGGACGCGTGAAGGGCAGCCACCGCACAGGCCATGGCAATACGGTGGTCATGGTGTGATGTAACAGTTCCACCCCTAACGATATCAGTTCCATACCATCATTTTATCTCCTTCAATTTCAATGGCCACACCCATATTACCAAACTCTTCCTGTAAGCTGAGAGACCGGTTGCTTTCCTTGTGTGCCAGCCGCGATACACCTTCTATAATTGTAATACCTTCACAATAAGCCGCCAGGGCTACCAATGGCGGAAAAAGATCCGGGCAGTCCGTGGCATCAAAATGAAATGATTTTAAAACACCCGGACCAACATGGATAGCATCCCCCTCAACAATAAATGTAGCTCCGCTGTCTTTAATAGCTGTAACTATTGCTTTGTCTGCCTGTGTAGAGCCAATATCTAATCCTGTTACTTTAATATCGCCGGCAATTGCGCCGGACACTAATAAAAATGCTCCTCCACTCCAGTCTCCTTCAACTGTGTACCTGCCCTGCCATTCCTCATCTGTAACCGATGTCTGGTCTGAATGATCTCCGAAATAAAAATCTTCATAATTTTTATTCTCAACATGCCAGCCGAATTGTTTCATCACCTGCAGGGTCAGATCAATATAAGGTTTGCTTTTCAAATTGCTGACTTTTATCGAAACATCCTTTGCTCCGGCGGCACCAAACGCCATTAACAGGCCGGTTAAAAACTGGGAACTCAGTGATCCGTCTACTTCTATGTTTCGCGGTATTAATGGTCCCTTGATAATAAGTGGCAACTTTCCATTATTAGATTTTATGGAGATGCCCAGTTTAGGGAATATCTCATCAAAAAAATCCATCGGTCTTGTAACCAGGCTTCCAGTTCCGCTGATGATAATTTCTTCACTGCTCAACGCTGCGATGGGAGTGAACATCCTGATTCCCAATCCTGATTCACCGCAATTGATCTCAGGTGCCGATGGCATAATACCAGCACTATCTATTGTGATGGATCCATCATCATTTTTTATAACCCTTGCCCCTAATTTTTGTATAACATCCAAAGCGGCCAGGTCATCATTGCTATTACCGGGATTAAAAATTTCCGTTGCGCCGGGAGTGAGCAGGGCCGCAGCACAAGCTCTTTGCATAGAACTCTTGGAAGCAGGGGCGTTAATGGTTCCTTTTATAGCAGATGGTTGAATGGTAACAATCATGGTCTGATTCAAAAAGTATTAAAATGACTTGTTTATAAATTCCTGCAATTGAATTAATGGAATGGATTGGATCACTGCGCTTCCTATCTTGTTTAAGAGAATAAAGTTCATATGAGCACTGACTCTTTTTTTATCCATCTTTAAAATTTCAAAAACTTTTATCGCATCTATAGATAAAGAAACCGGTAGTCCATACTGTTGCAGCAGGTTCAAAACCCTGGCTGTTTCAACTGCCTTAAAATTATTCAGTTCCTCGGATAACCTGCAGGCGGCGGCCATACCGATGCTGATCGCGTGGCCATGAGGCAGCTCATAAATATTTTCGATGGCGTGCCCCAGCGTATGTCCGAAATTTAACAGCTTTCTATCACCCTGTTCAAACTCATCCTGTTCAACAACTGCAGACTTAATAACAACATTTCGCTGTATTAAATCAGCCAGCAGCTTCTTATTTTCACGAAAGTCTTTTAACCGATGCTGCTCTAATAATTCAAATAAGCGGGCATCTTTTATGCACGCATGCTTTATAATCTCAGCAAAACCATTTACCCATTGCGCTTCGGGTAACGTCTCCAACAAAGATAAATCGAACAGTATAAAATCCGGTTGCCTTATTACACCAACCAGGTTTTTATAAACGCCGGTATCTATTCCGTTCTTTCCACCGATGGAGGCATCCACCTGCGAAAGGATGGTGGTTGGAACAAATCCGAACTGCAATCCACGCATATAAACGGAAGCTGTAAAACCAGTGATATCCGTAACAACACCGCCGCCTATTCCCACGATAAATGTTTTACGATCTGCTTCCAGCTTGATCAACTCATTAATAAGAAAGTCGACTGTCGCCTGATTTTTATGTTGCTCACCGGCAGGCATCACTATCAGTTTATAATCCGATAGTTCAGGATGGCGGCGGTGAACGTTTTCATCGGTAATGATGATCAGCTTGTCTGTTGAAACAAGACGATTTAATTCAGTATAGGAAGTATCAAAAAAATACTGGACTTTTTTACCCGAAAACGTATAATCAAGTGAAGTCATTCAACGTGGAATTTTGTCAGCAAACGAAAAGGCCGGCATTGCGAGCCGGTCCTTCAACGCTAAAAGTTATAAAAAGATGCTCTCTGTATGCTTTTCAGTTCACCAGCTTAACCGTTCATAATTTTATTCTGGTGCGTGATGCTTTCCATGTGAACCGCGTCAAAATACTTTGTGATGAACTCTTTACTTAAGCCCAGTTTCTCACCTTTTCTGAATGCTCTTTCCAGTATTTCATTCCAGCGATTTGTTTGCAGGATAGTGATACTGTTATCTTTTTTATACTGGCCTATCTTATCGGCTATCTTCATACGCTGACCTATCAATTGCATCAGCTCATCATCCAGATGGTTGATCTGCTGGCGTAATTTTTCCATATCGGCATGAAACTCCTCCGATGCCGAATCTTCTTTTCGCCATATGATGCCGTTTAGAATTTCAGCCAGTTTTTCCGGAGTAACCTGCTGTTTGGCATCGCTCCATGCATTATCCGGATCAATATGACTTTCAATAATCAACCCGTCGAAATCAAGGTTGATGGCGTGTTGTGCCACATCTAACAAAATATCGCGGCGGCCGCAGATATGAGAAGGATCATTTATAAGAAGCATACCCGGATTACGACGCTTCATTTCAATGGCCAGATGCCACATGGGCGCATTACGGTATTCCATATTGCCGTAAGAAGAAAAGCCGCGGTGAATGAGCCCGAGTCCCGAATTGATAAACGGAGGAAATTCAAAAT
>CAXSIE010000398.1:0-2303 GCA_964237295.1 uncultured Flavihumibacter sp.
CACACTCCATGTGTGCATTCAATGCTGCTTCAGCCCCTTTTGGAACATCCTCAAATACAATACAGGAAGCTGGATCTGCATTTAGCAGACCTGCAGCTTTTATAAAAGTCTCGGGATCTGGTTTGCTGTTCTTTACATCATCAGCACTGACAATAGCAGCAAAAAAATGACGAATGCCCAGGTTGTCTAACACAAAATCAATATTAAAAGGTATGGCAGCAGTACCTATAGCCATCTTGATATGATGTTCGCCTGCATGCTGAAGAAAATCAGCTAAACCAGGTAACAGGCGAAGATGTGGAAGAAATTCTTTTTGGTAAAGCTTTTCTTTTTCTATTGAAATGTTATTGATTTCTTTTGTCGTAAAGTGGTTGGCGCCAAATATTCTTGCCAGCACTTCTTCATTTTTACCATACATATGCTCCCTCACTTCCTCCCAACTCATTTCTTTACCAAGTTCCTCATTTAATATTTGAAACCAGGCCCCGGTATGATATTTCATATCATCAATCATGGTTCCGTTCAGATCAAAAATAAAAGCCTTGGGTAATTCCATAAAAATTATTTACTGCTACATACTATCATTAACCGGCGAAGATACATGTTGTCATCTATCAGGATGAACGCTTGTCTTTAATATCCTGTTAATCATATAGCAATACTTCGTTGTAAGTTTGCTTTATGAATGGACTGTTTAAAACAGGGTGTTTTATAACATTTTTCTTTATAGTGAAGTATGAATGTTTTTGCCAGGATGCTGCCAACGACAGCTTATTGACCCGGCAACTGTTATCCCGGGTTTTGTACTTGCAGGAAAATCATGAAAAAGATTTTCCCGAAGGATTAATACCATCTTACCGGGAATATCATCACAAAAAAGGAGCATTTAAAAATGATGACAATATTTTTTTTACAGGCCTGGTTGTTTTTACACTGCGTTACCTGTATCATGATTTAGATACATCTTCTCAAAATATTTGTGATGCTGTTTTTACGCATGCCGCTTCAGTGTATGCAAGGTATCGGAACCGCAAAGGCAGGCCGACTTATAATTTTTGGCAGACAGATAAACCAGAAATATTTCCGCATTCAGGCTGGCTGAACTTATTTAACAAAAATCAGGCACTGCCGGATGATATGGACGTTACCTCTATTATGCTGCTTGCTGCAAATGAAACTGACTCAACGGTAACCGCAGTGCACCGGTTAATGCAGGGATATACCAATAGCAGTCATAAAAAAATTAAAAGCAGTTTACCTGAGTATAAAAACATAAAGGCTTATTCTACCTGGTTCGGAAAAAACATGCCAATTGATTTTGATTTTGGTGTGATGACCAATATCCTTTATATGGTTCACAAGTATCAGTTACCGTATACGGGTGCCGATTCGGCTTCGCTGGAATTTTTATGTAAAGTTGTGGAAAACAGGCATTACATGAATGCTGCTGCCATGGTATCACCATCCTATAACAGAACTCCGGTTTTATTATATCACTTATCAAGATTGATGGCAGAAACAAAGATTCCGGCTTTAGAGAAATGGAAACCTCAGCTTATCAAAGATGCACAGCGTATCTATAAACATTCTGACAACTTTTTCGAAAAAGTGATCCTTTCCACTTCATTGATGCGCTGGGGTATTGAACTGCCTGATGATACGATTTCTATAAAAACCAGTCTGGAAACATTTACAGAGAAGAATAATTTTGTTTTCTTTATTGCCAGTATTACATCCATGCTTCCAAAACCTTTCAATGTGTTATTGGGAAAAACAGGTGTAGGTAAGTTTTATTATTATTGTCCGGCGTATAACTATACGTTGCTGTTGGAAAACATGGTTATGCGGAAAAGAATGAAGAGATAATAACTATGGGTAGCTGTGTTTTTTAAGGTATCGTCACCCTTGAAACAGTAAACGGAAGTACCGGGCCGGTTGCCGAGCCGCGTTTATTCAACTGCGAATTTACCACTAAAATATATTTTCCCGCTTTGGCCATGGTTGTATTAAACAACAGGTTTTCGCCAAAGCCATTGCCTACCGTTCCCTGGCTGTAAGTATTGATTAATGTTACAGGGAATATCAAACCGGTAGCGTTACGGGAAACGTACAAAGTGTTTTCAACAAACAACAATCCGTCTCCGCTGGTTACGGGGGTATTCAGCTGAATTTCAACGATACCTTTAGTGGCAATATTTATCCGGTATAACTTACCGGAAGGGGAAATTACAACAATTAAAAATTTGCCGTCAGGAGTTGCTTCTATACCATTAGCATTGGTAGCGCCTGCAGCATAGGGTATT
>CAXSIE010000398.1:2313-5466 GCA_964237295.1 uncultured Flavihumibacter sp.
ATTCTTCCAGGTTACCAGGCTCTTCATTACTCACATTAGCACGGTATATTTTTTTTACATTGGAATCGGTAAAATAAATATAGCCGTCACTTATAATACAATCATTGATAAATCCTGCATTAAACAATGCTTTGGTATCCCAGCTTTTTAAAAGGTTACCGCCGGCATCCAATACCTGGATGATACTCTGCATGCCGCCGCAAACCCATAACCTGCCTTTTGCGTCCACTTTCATCCCCGTACAAAACGTGCGGCCTTGTTTGGCACCTGCTGAAAATAATGCCGTTGCCCCGGTTTCTACATTTACCTGAATAATGTCGCCGCTGGTGGTACTGCCGGTGTAAAAAATACCTGTTTTATTATTATACGCTATTCCTTCCGGAAAAAACTGGTCTCCCGGTATAGGATAATTTACCTGCTGAACTTTTATAGGATCATCTTTTTTACAGCCGATGCAAGCGAATAAAATAGTTGCGGAAAGTAATAATGTAAACTTCATGCGATTGATTTAATGAATGAAAGAATTGTTTCTAAAAGCATTTACTTAAGTTGCACGATGCAATATTAAGGCCTTGTAATGTTACGTTTAAAAAATTGTTCGGCAAGCTTAAGGCGGATAAAACATGGATACGTTATAAGAAAAGCTAAGGTTGCTTGGATAACCTGCAAGGAAAAGGGCTATTTTAACGATGTTATAGATCACTATCAAAATAAGGAATCTCATCAAAAGATTCTTTTTCTTTTTGCTGCCAGTAGGCCAGCGTCACAATATGACCGCCAGGTAGTTTTAACAGCCTTCCAAAAATGGCGTTAACAGGATTAAACATTACATCCGTTACACCTATAGTAAAAGTTTCAGGTGGCGGAACAGCAAGTGGGATTTGAACAGGAACTTCAGCAGCGCCACCAACTACAGGTTTTGCAGGTAAGGCTGCTTTGGGTGGCGGACTAGCCACAACAATTACCTTAAAGCCATTGTATTCAAGTATTTTTCTTAGAAACACAACACGTTCCCCTGAAGCCTGCTTTTCAACGATGGCACATTTAACCCCGTCAAGCTCTTCGAATGTATGATTTTGATTGATGGCCATGTGTGATCCGGTTTGAAATTTATTATTAAATGATCTTTCACCTGATATGTGACGGCTATTTACTCAACGAATAAATATAATCGTACATCCAGCCAATCAACCCGGTACTAACGATACCGGCTACACATATATACATAGCAATTTTTGGCAGTAAGGATATCTTTAATTTTTCAACCGGATTTTCATTAGCATCCATAAAAATAGCTTTCACTACAACCAGGTAATAATAAAGTGATAACACCATGTTCAAAGCAGCTATCACAATTACAATGTAATTGCCTTTCCCCGCACCGGCAATCAGTAAAAAGAATTTGCCAAAAAACCCGGCCGTTGGCGGAATGCCTGCCAGAGAAAATAATGATATGGCCATTACCCACGACAGTAAAGGATTGGTTTTATACAATCCCTTGTAATCTGTTACATTTTCTTTACCGGTAAGCGAACTGATAACCGCTACCACCCCGAATGCACCCAGATTGGAAAATATATAGATCAGTATAAAATATACCACTGAAGCAGTGCCGGCTACGGAGCTGCTACTGATGCCAATCATAATAAAACCAGCCTGGGCAATAGAAGAAAAAGCCAGTAATCGCTTTATACTGTTCTGACGGATGGCAAAAATGTTTCCTGCCAGCATTGTTAATAATGATAATATCAACAGCATACGGTACCATGTTGCAGACAATGGATTGAATACATGGTATAATACCGAAACAAATGCAAAGAAGAAAGCTCCTTTTGAGATAACCGATAAATAAGCAGTGATAGCCACAGGGGCACCTTCGTAAACATCGGCTGTCCATAAATGAAAGGGCACGGCAGAGATTTTAAAAGCAAAACCGGCAAGTAATAATATAAACGCGAATAACTGCAAGGGGCTGCCATCAAGGTGTTGCGTGATGACCTCAAATTTTATGGAGCCGGTAGTTCCATACATCAATGAAATACCGAATAACAGCAACCCGGACGAAAAAGCCGATGATACGATCAGCTTCATAGCCGCTTCAGAGGACTGCCGCTTTTGAAGGTCGAAATTAACAAGCGCTGCAAGCGGAATGGTTGACAACTCCAATCCAAGATAAAACATCAACAGGTTGCCTGCCGAGATCATAAAAAACATACCTAACAACGTACTGAGCAGTAAAACATAAAACTCGGCAACATGCTTATGTATTTTCAACCAGCTATAAGCAAGCATTGAAATAAGAAAGAGGCCGAGATTAAGTATATTTTTTTCTAAGGCAATCAGTTTATTTGTATGGAACATACCGTCGAATAAGCTTCCTTCCTTTTGAAAGAAAAACCCCGCAAGGAAGTTTAATAAAAGAAGGAAGTTGACAATATTCAACAACGATTCGTTCGTCCATTCCTTAACGCCTACCTTGGCAAACAGCAGCAGGAATATGATGATCGTCAGGATCAGTTCCGATTTCAGTAATGTAAGGAAGGTATTTAGCATAAAATATTTCCGGCGTTAGTTGCGTATCATCAGCTCAAAAATTAGTGCCGGTAATTTTTTTAATGATTATTTCAGATGAAGGTAATATCAGGTTGCTTAACAGGAACGGCGCCATACCAACGATCACAATCCCGGTAAACAGTATTACCGATGCCGTCTTTTCGTTCCACTGAGCATCGGGCAGGTCATTGTATTTATTGTTTGTAACAGGTCCCATAACCGTTTGAGATACTGCCCTGAGAATGTATACGGCCGTTACCACAATAGAGGCGCAGGCTAAAACAGTAGCGATCCTGTAAATAGCCCCGGACCGTTGCCAGGAGCCCATGAAAACGGTTACTTCTGCGGCAAAGCCGCTGAGTCCGGGCAACCCGAGTGAGCACAATCCCGCAAGCACAAATACTGTTGAAATAAAAGGCATCATCTTTAATAATCCCCCTAATTGTGTTACTGTTCTTGTATGAGTGCGATGGTACACCATGCCGATAGCAGCAAAAAAAAGCGCTGTCATCAAACCGTGAGATACCATCTGCATCACGGCGCCGTTGATAGCGGTTTGAGTAAGCATACCGATACCCAGTAACACAAATCCACAATGAC
>CAXSIE010000399.1:0-2229 GCA_964237295.1 uncultured Flavihumibacter sp.
AATTTCCGGCTACACGGTAAATGCCATCGAATTTGCCGGTGAGGGCCGGATTGAGTGTTAAGGGAGAAGCATAGAACTGTGAGAAACCCGGATCCTGCGCTTTTGAATTCATACAGAATAAGGCTATGCACACAAATACAAAAAGACTTTTTTTCATTTTATTTCACAAGGAACTTACAAAATACAAATAAAGCCGCGATTAATATAATAAAAAGCCGGTAATTATCAAATCTGTACTTTTGTTCCAAAGGCCAGGTCGCCGGCATCACCTAATCCGGGTACTATAAAACCCTTAGCTGTGAGCTCATCATCAATAGAGCCACACCATATCTTCACATTAGGTTCAGTGCGATGCACATATTCGATCCCTACAGTGCAAGCTATAGCGGCAACCACATGAATTACGGATGGATGGCCTTCTTCCCTGAGATACTGGATGGTTTTAACCAGTGATGAGCCGGTTGCCAGCATAGGATCTGATATAATCACCACCCTGTTCTCAAGTTCAGGACAAGAAATATAATCAAGGCTGATATGGAACGTACCGTCTTTATTATGTTTCCTGTAAGCCGAGATGAATGCGTTGTCTGCTTTGTCAAAGTAATTTAATAGTCCCTGGTGTAACGGTAAACCGGCCCTGAGAATTGTGGCCAGTACAGGTTGCGCCGATAAAGTTTTGCAAATCGAAATACCCAGCGGTGTTTCAATCTCCTTTTCTATATATTCCAGTTGTTTGCTGATCTCATAAGCGGCCACTTCTCCAATGCGCTCCAGGTTACGGCGGAAGCGCATTCTGTCGCATTGTATTTGTACATCCCGTAATTCACTCACCCATTCACTCAACAATGAATACTTTTCACTAAGATTTATAACCATTAAGGAATTTTTGACAGGTGAAATTATTGTCTAAAATACAACATTCAGTTTAAAGTGAATGAGTCGTTAGCCACAAAGCGCACAAAGAGTTTTGAACCTTGAAACGCTTCTTGCCGCTTTATGCCTTGGGGTCTTTGTGGCCGGCTTGATGATTTGTTTTATACTATTGCCGGTACCAGTTTTCATGTTAACATTAACTATTTTCGCTTTTAGTATTAAAACTTTTATCTCTACACGCAATGATATATAAAGCACTCGGACTAATGAGCGGCAGTTCCCTTGATGGATTGGATATTGTTTACGTCCATATCGTGGAGACCGGTGGAAAATGGAGCTTTGAAATAATAAATGCTGATTGTTATCCTTATCCTGACGTATGGATAGCGCAATTGCGCCACGCTACTTCTTTAAATGCATCAGACTACCATTTATTACATACTGCATATGGACATTACACCGGGGAACAGGTGAACCGCTTTATTGAAGCTTTTGGATTGCAACATAAAGTAGACCTCATTGCGTCGCATGGTCATACCACTTTTCATATTCCTGCTAAAAGAATGACGGCTCAGTTAGGAGATGGTGCTGCAATAGCAGCAATAACAGGACTTCCGGTAATCTCCGATCTTCGTGCCATGGATGTAGCCCTTGGTGGGGAAGGTGCACCTATTGTGCCTATTGGTGAAAAATTATTGTTGCATGAATATGATTTCCTGCTGAACCTGGGAGGCATAGCCAATATATCTGCCAAAACAGGCGGCGAATACATAGCTTTCGATGTTTGCGCCGCCAATAAAATACTGGATATGCTCGTTGCAAAAGAAGGAAAAGCATATGATGAAGATGGCGCGATGGCTGCTTCAGGTGAAGTGCATGAATCATTATTAAAATCGCTTGACGGATTTGAGTATTACAGCAAAGGCTATCCGAAATCGCTGGCTAATGATTTTGGAATTGATACAGTGTTTCCGCTGGTTGAGCAATCTTCTTTATCTGTCAGGGATGCTTTTCGAACATATGTTGAGCACATTGTTATGCAGGTAAAGAACGCTGTATTAATGATATTGAATAATGAAAGACTGCAGGTATCATCAGTCATGGATCAACGGTTACTGATAACTGGAGGCGGTGCGTTGAATACTTTTTTAGTAAGCCGTTTGCGAGAAGTGTTTCAGGAACTTAAGATTGACATGGTAGTGCCTGAAAATAGTCTGATTAATTATAAAGAGGCGCTCATTATGGCATTGATAGGAGTACTTCGCTGGCGCGAAGAATACAATGTTTTATCTTCCGTAACCGGTGCATCAAGAAGCAGCATCGGCGGTGCCTTGTGGCTGGGAGTTGAAGCGTAGA
>CAXSIE010000399.1:2239-5458 GCA_964237295.1 uncultured Flavihumibacter sp.
TCATTAACAATTAATCATTAATCATTATCACAGCCCCAGAATGATCTTCAATTTAGCGTAACCCGGTTTGCTCACCGGAATGGTTTTGCCGGATCGCAGTACCGCCAGATGATTGTCTTTTTCATAAGGATCAATCCTGGTAATATGCTGAATGTTAACAATATAAGACCTGTGGATTCTTGTAAACTGCTGCATCTCCAGTATCTTTTCAAAATGACTCATTGTTTTATTCTTAAGAAAGGCGCCTTCCTGCGTGTGGATCTTTACAAAATCATCTGCCGCTTCAAGATATATTATTTCCTGCAGCGGGATGATCTTAATCCTTCCTCCTGTTTTTACAACAACCCGCCGACTTTGTCCGGGCGAAAAAGAGGCTGCATCCAAAAGTTCACCGGTTTTGGCGGCAGGAGGAACGTTTTGCCGGGATAACCATTTTTGGATAGTCTTTTCAAAGCGCTCCCGGCTGAATGGTTTTAATAAATAATCTATGGCGTATGTTTCAAAAGCTTTTATCGCATACTTATCATAAGCCGTGGTAAAAATAACATCCGGTGGATTTTCCACCAGTTCCAGCATTTCAAAACCGTTGATTTTCGGCATTTGTATATCCAGGAAAATGATATCCGGGCGAAGCTCCGCTATTGCTTTTACCCCTTCAAAACCATCATTGCATTCTTTAGCGATCTGTATGTTTTGAAAGTGCGAAAGGTATTCCCTTACAATAGACCGTGCAAGCGGTTCATCATCAATTAATAACGCTTTTATCATAAGTGTTGCGGAATTTTCACGGTAGTTATGAATTGATCGTGTTCTTTTGTTGTAGTCAGCAGATCGGTTCTTGCAAAAAGCAGTTGCAGCCTTCTTTTAACGGAGCTGAGTCCAAAGCCGGTTCCGGAATGTGATTGCGTGGTTTCGTTGTCAAATGGATTTTGCACTGAAACAACCAATTGATCATCCAGTGTGGTTGCATGAATGCTGATCACTATATCTCCTGTTGTATCGTATAAACCAAATTTGATGGCGTTCTCAAGAATAGGTTGCAACAGCATACTCGGAAGTTTCAGTAGCCTGCTGCCTGCATCACTTTCAATGATGCTGGTAAGCCGGTGCCCGAATCTTACTTTTTCTATGGTTAAGTACAGTTCCAGGTGCTGGAATTCTTCTGAAAGCGTTATCCATTCGTGTTCTTCTTTTTTAAGTGTGTTTCTTAAAAAATCAGATAATTGATGGATCATGGTTCTTGCATGTTCCGGATTGCTGATTATAAGTGCGCTGATAGAATTAAGGCTGTTGAAAAGAAAGTGCGGTTGCAATTGCTGTCGAAGCTTGTACAGTTCGGCTTCCCTCGTCATTTTTTCCATTTCACTTTTTCTTATTTCTTTTTCTTTCTGATCTTCGAAAGCGTACCATACAACGCTTATTATAATCATGCAGGCAATCATCAAAAACGCTATGCCAAAGCGAAATGGCAATGATCTTGTAAAGAAAAAATAATAGCCGTTTGTATCATCCAGGATTAACAGTAAAAGCCATCTGCATGCTGCCAGCCATAAGCCACTCATAACAATACTTAACACCAGAATATACCAATGCCTTTCTTTTTGCGGTAAATAGTATTTCAGGTTGTTGCTTACCAACAGACAGGTTGCAGACAGTAACAGGTTTGTAAGAAGGCTGTCTGTCAGGGAAACATTTAATGAAAAACCCAGCCAGGTCAACACTATAACCTGCAGCAATGACCAAAGCACCCACCAGGCTGAAAATAACAGCCTGTATTTATTTATTGATAAGGGTGTTTTCTCCAAGCAGTTAAAGTTTACAGGAGTTGCAGCAGCTTATGTGTTTCAAAACACTGAATGTTTTCGGCTTTCCGATTTATGAGATTGATGTACTCATCTGCATTATCCGTTTCATAAATGCGCGAATATAATTCAGCCCCATCTATAAAGCCGTTGATTTTATACAGTTCCGCAATGTTAATAAACTTCCATTGTACCTGCTGCTCTTTGGCATTTATAAATGCATCAGATTCTTTTTGCCCGATGTATTGCGCTTTAGCCAGGGCATCCTGCTCATCCGCTGCTTTAATCAATCTGAGTTGTTCATCAAATTGTGGAGTATGGTCTCCATTTCCGCAAATAATACGGAAGATAATTTTTGTGAGGTACCAGTTCATAGTTAAATTTCCTTTTTATTTTATAAGGTTTGTGCTTTTTCTGATGGCTGAAAGTCAATAGCCATTAATAATTGCGGATTTCGATACCGCCAAATACGGAGGTGCCTTTGAGCAGCAATACTTTATCCGGGTTGCTGGTAGTGGAAGAAAGTTGCCTTTTATCTTCTATGCCTCCAAAAAATGCAACCATCTCTGATTTAACGTCCCAATGCGAAGGAAGGATGAGCTTGGTTCCGCCCAGTATAACGGTTACGTCTAACACAATTCTGCCGGTTATATCGGCCTGGCTAAGGTCAATTTCATTGCCGCCCAGCAGGGCTACCATTTCACCGCCTTTAAAATCTTTTGATACTACTACTTTGCGAACGTTGCCAAAAACGGAAACAGAATCGATATAATTTTCTTTAGAGTAGTTCGTATGCCTGTTCTCATCCGGTTGAGGCTCCAGGGGAGATATTTTTGGATCCAGGTTATTTTTCCAGTAACCGGATGGATCATAGTAATTCCGGTTACGGCTTTTCCTCGGCCTTAAGATCATTACCAGTCCGATACCAATAACAATGGCAGGGGCAGTGAACTTGCGCAGCGAATATGCGGGGTTGATCATATCACCCAGAAAAACACTTCCTATGATAATAAGAATTAACCAGCCGGGTCCACGAAAATTATGACGGATGCCGATAAATAAACCAATTACTATTAATATAACCGGCCATTGAAAAAGCCAGTAAGGCATTGGAAAGCCAAACTGCCTGATAAACAAAACGGCACCTATTCCTAATAGAAATAAACCTGCAAGTACCCGGCTGTTACCTCTTTTGTAATCCTGATTTTCCATGATGTTTTAATTTATTCTCAAAGCTATCAAAGGAATAATGAGGCCGCAAGACTGTTTAGGTAATCATAAGAATACCGCCGGTAAACGAGGGATTTTTTCCGGTGAAATAATTGTAAGCTTTCATCAATCAGCGTTAAAAAGTAGCGATAGTAAATTTGCAAATAAACCGGAGCAGATAATAGTGGGAAGTTATAAGTTTATCATT
>CAXSIE010000400.1:0-217 GCA_964237295.1 uncultured Flavihumibacter sp.
GGTTCCTTTTTCAGCAGAAGCTTTGCCGGCTCATAATCACTTTGAAAACAAGCCAGTACCGCGGCTCGCCTCACTGTAATATGTGCATCATCAAATAATTTCTCGATATCGGTTACAGAATCTTTATCAATGAATTTTGAAACCAAACGCCACAACTGCGGGTTCACCATCCGGTGTGCAGCCTGCCGTTCATGCGCGTAATCAATAAGTATGGATG
>CAXSIE010000400.1:227-5100 GCA_964237295.1 uncultured Flavihumibacter sp.
ATTAACATCTTTATCCGTAAAAAAAGCCTTTAACACCAACTGGTTCCAGGATGGTTCTGAAAGATATTTATAGGAATAAGGATTTTCGTACATAATTGATTCCAGCACCGTCCCGATATTCGATCTGATTCCTTCGGTAGTGCGGAACTCCCATGTTTCAGGATAGGCCAATACCGGCAAAGCAGCATATAAGGTTGCCAGTTCACTCATTTCAGCATCCCGGAAAAGACTTTCTATCCGGTGGTGATAAACATTCTGGTCGGCATCATCAACCTGCAACAGGAGCCAAAGCCTGCACAATTTATCCACCGGCCAGTTTGTAACGGCAAACCCCTTATAAAGCTGGTTTATCTGATCTGACTCATTTGCCGATACTTCAACGATAGCTTTATTGGTTTTGCGTGGAACTGCTGCAAAGGAAGCGCTTAATGCTGAAGTTCCGGTTTCATCCCGAATCAGCTTCCCTTTTTCTTCAAGCCATTGAAGTGCTTCCGGCTTTAAGTGCCGTTTTATAATTGCCAGAAGCAGTGTTTCCAGCGATGTAGCCTTATCTTTCATAGTATTTACTTAGCAGTAAAATAATTGATAGCCAATGCAGCACTTATGATAAGAAGCCCAAAAAATTCTCTTGTCTTTTCTATATAAGGTTTTGTTGCCTGCATACTTTCTACAATGCTCGGCCTTTTATAAACCGTTATCCAATCCCGCACACCGTCTTTTGAAAAGAAAAGCTGGATAGCGTAAATAAGGTAAAAAGCAATTGCCACCAGGTAGATCATGGGATAGAAGTATTTAAAAACGGCTAATCCGCAACAGATGGATGCAACCATGTAAATAGGCACCCAAAGATAATAGTCCTTATCATTTAGGTTTACATATGCGAACAAAAGAAATGAAATACAAAAGAAGCCGTTCAAAATGCTTAAACCCATGAGTTAATATTTTATGGTTGATGTTATAATGGCTTTTAGAATATTACTTTCCGCATACAAATTTATCAGAATATCGCTTAATTAACCTTCAATTATTTTTAACCCGCCCTTACCTGGCCGTCTCCACGAATCAGCCATTTATAACTGGTCAATGCATCCAAACCCATCGGACCACGGGCATGGAGTTTTTGTGTGCTGATGCCGATCTCTGCTCCCAGGCCAAATTCTCCGCCATCAGTAAACGCTGTGGAGGCATTTACATAAACCGCTGCAGCGTCAACAGCCTGCAGAAATTTTTCGATATGCCCGGCATCTTCAGAGATAATCGCTTCACTATGCTTTGAACTATAATGGGAAATATGATCCAGTGCCTCCTGAAGGTTACAGACGGTTTTAATTGACAGTTTTAAAGACAGGAACTCGGTTCCGAAATGTTCTTCGCCGGCAGGATTCAGCAGGTAGTCAATATAACTTCCTGACAGGGCCCTGAAAGAGGACGGATCTGCAAAAATTTCCACGCTTTTTGTTTCCAGGGGCTTTAATAACTGAGGCAGCACATCCAGCCTGTCTTCATGAATAATAAGACAGTCCAGCGAATTGCAAACACTTACGCGCCTGGTTTTGGCATTGAAAATTATAGCGGCACCTTTTTCAAGATCGCCTGTTTCATCAAAATAAGTGTGAACGATACCGGCGCCTGTTTCAATTACCGGAATTTTTGCATGTTCCCTTACATAGTTGATCAGCGCCTGGCTGCCCCTTGGAATAACCATATCAACCCAGCCGGTTGCTTCCAGCAGCATTGTTGTGGAATTTCTGCCGGCAGGCAGCAGGTTTACGATATTCTCATTCAACCCATGTTTCCTCAATACCTCTTTAATAACCTGAACCAGGGCTATGTTAGAGCATTCCGCATCACTGCCACCTTTTAAAATACAGGCATTACCCGTTTTAAAACATAATACAAAGGCATCGCAGGTAACATTGGGCCTTGCTTCATATATTATTCCTATAACACCGATGGGTACGGTAATTTTTGATATGTTAAGATTATTATTCAGCGTTGTTGCAGATAACACATTGCCAAGCGGCGAGGGCAAGCTTACCACGTTACGAACATCATTTGCTATGGATGCTATCCTTTCCATGTTAAGCAGCAGGCGGTCATAACGCGGATCAGTTTCAGGCATACTGGCCAGGTCCTTTTCATTCTCACTCAATAATAAAGATGATTGCTGAAGCAGGCTTTCGGCCAGGTCTGACAAGACCTGATTTATTGTATCATGTGACAACAAGCTCATTTGCCTGCCTGCCTCACGCGTACCCGAAAAAATTAGCTGGTAATCCATATCAATGATTTTCCTGGCTTAAATATAAATAATCGTAGTGCACCAGTGGCTTCTGATTTTTTAGTCCAACCACTTCAAGTGCTTTTTCAGAATTGTACTCGGCAATTCCCAAACCTATCAGTTTATCCTCTTCATCCACTATTTTAATGATGTCCTTTTTTTGAAATGCTCCCTTTATACTAATAATGCCCACCGGCAATAAACTGGATGCTTTTATTCCGGTTAAGGCCGTTTTAGCACCGTTATTTACCTGCACCATCCCCTTAGAATAAGTATCAGTATGCGCTATCCATCTTTTTTTCCCAGACACACCTTTGAAAGGTAAAAAAGTAGTATGCCTGATAGTACCTTCAAGGATCTTATGGAGAACTCCCTCAACGGTTCCATTGCCAATATGAACGGCGATGCCCAACTGCGCAATCTTGCTGGCCATAAAGCATTTGGTAAGCATCCCCCCACGGCCAAAATTAGATTTTTTTGTGGTGATCATCGCGGCAAAATCATTCATTGAAAGATCTACCTGCTCAATAATGGTGGAGTGTTCGTCTGACGGATCACCATTATACAGGCCATTAACATTGGTAAGAATGATGAGTGCATCCGCATTGATCATTGAAGCGATCAATCCGGCCAGCTCATCATTATCGGTAAACATGAGTTCTGTAATGGAAATAACGTCATTTTCATTTACTACCGGAATGATATCATGCTGTAGTAATATCTCGAAACAGTTGTTCATGTTACGGTAGTGCAGCCTGTCGCGAAAGTCATCTTTTGTTACCAGCACCTGGGAGCAAACCAACTGGTGCTTCTTGAAAAGCTCGGAGTAATTGTTTATCAGCGCTACCTGTCCTACCGAAGCCAGCAATTGCCTGGCGGCCACAACATCCGATTTAGCCTTGATTTTCACCAGGCCTCTACCCGCAGCTACCGCACCTGAAGTAACTACTACCACCTGCACACCCTGTTTTTTTAAAGCGGCTATCTCATTGGTAAGAAGGGTCATTCTATGCAGGTCGGGCAAGCCATTTTCCGTGCTTAATACATTGGAACCAATTTTTATTACCAGCCTTTTGTACAATGATTTATTATTAATGATAAATTATAAACAGTAAAACTATGCAATTTAAGAAACGATAGCGTACTGTGTTATTGAATCAACCAGCCTCTATCCGTTAACTATAACCATTAATAATTAACTACACTGGTTGTATATAGATCTTACTGATTAAAGGAAATTTTTTCTGGATGTTGGCACGGATTCTTTTTACAGCTTCTGTTATTTCCAGGCTGGTGCGATTTTCGTAAAAAGAGATGCATATAACTAATAAGATCTCTTCCGGTGAAAGGTACATGGAAGGCGTGCTGACAACTTCATGCACTGTAGGATCGGCTTCAATAATGGATCTCACTTCCGCCAGTGTCCTATGTCCAACACTCTCGCCCATGAGCAAGCTCCTGCTTTCGCGCGCAAGAATTACGGAAATAGCCGTAAGGATCACTCCGATAAGGATAGATGCCACTGCATCATAAAGTGGCTCATTGAATAAATGCCCGAAGTACACGCCAAGGAAAGCCACTGTTAACCCGAGAAGGTCAGCGGCATCTTCCAGCAAAACAACAAAAGTCGAGGGATCCTTGCTCTTTTTTATTGCCTGCCAGAAAGGTGTGGTGCCCCTTTGAGTATTAAATTCTTTATAAGCAGTGATAAACGAAACGCCGTCAAAAATAAACGCTATACCCAGTACAATATAATTCCAGAAGGGATCTTTAATAACAACCGGATGTTCAAGGTGTGTAATACCTTCATAAAAAGATATACCCGCACCAAGTCCGAAAATCAGGATGGAGACTATAAAGGCCCAGAAATATAATTCCTTACCATAACCGAACGGCCTTACTTCATCTGCCGGTTTTTTGCTTTTTTCTATGCCGAATAAAAGCAATATTTCGTTGCTGGTATCCACAAGTGAATGAATACCTTCAGAGATCATGGCCGAACTACCGGTAACTGCTGCTGCTATAAATTTTGTGACCGCTATCCCGAAGTTAGCGGCCAGGGCGGTGTAGATGGGTAATTTGGAAGAAGCCATTTTAATGGTTAGTTGTTAATGGTTAATTGTTACGGCAAGATATACTATATATGTAATGAGCACCGGAAGATAAGGAGTAAATTTGTTTCAGTAAATTCCTTATAATGCACCAATTATCCGTTAACCGTTAACAACCATCGCTGTGGATAAATCTGAACTTCCGGAGGTGTGGCTGCGGGGACCCAGTCCCGAATACGCATCACTATTGCAACCCGTTGCTCATGCACTGTTACAGGCAAGAGAAGAGATCAATAAATTAATGGCAGGATTTAATGATGAATTGCTATGGGAAAGACCTGCCGGTCTTGCATCCGTGGGCTTTCACCTGCAGCACCTGGCTGGTGTGGCCGATCGGCTTTTTACTTATGCCAGGGGTGAAGCGCTTACTGAATTGCAGCTTTACCGCTTATCTGTAGAAAAAGAATGCCACTATCCCGGTTGTAGCGCCGCAGCACTTGTAGCGGCAATAAACCGTCAGACTGACAAATGCCTGGAGGAA
>CAXSIE010000400.1:5110-5445 GCA_964237295.1 uncultured Flavihumibacter sp.
CCGCGCTGTAGGAAGGGGCCGGCTCCCATCCACTGTTATAGGATTGCTCGTACATGCCGCAGAACATACCATGCGCCATACAGGACAGTTAATGGTAACCGTTAAGATGCTGCAGTTTTCTTGATAATAGTTTTATTTCCCGAAGCTTATTAATTGACATAAAGTTATTGTGTCAATTAAACCGTGTTGCATAAAAAGGCCTTACATCAATAGTGGTGGGTTTACCTGCTACCAGTTCACTTACCAGTTTGCCGGTGGCAGCGCCCAGACTCAGTCCCAGCATGGAATGTCCGGTAGCAATGGTAACGTTTTTGTACCGGCCGGCATTTCCGATA
>CAXSIE010000401.1:0-3562 GCA_964237295.1 uncultured Flavihumibacter sp.
AGCGGCCTGGCGGGTAACCAGGATCTGGAAGCTTTTTTAAAATATAAATTTGTTCCGTACGACAAAGGACGCTTTTCCAATACGCTGGAATATGCATATGATAACTGGACGGTTGGCCAGTTTGCCAAAGCCTTAGGCAAAACGGAAGATTATAATCTGTTTTCGGATCGCGGCTCGTGGTGGAAAAATGTTTTGGACAAAGAAACAGGATACGCCCGCATGCGAAAATCAGACGGCACATGGATGCCCGGCTTTGATCCTTTTCGTTCGGGCGCCAACGAGCATTATGTAGAAGGCAACGCCTGGCAACTGTCTTATTTTGTGCCACAGGATGTTCCCGGACTTGCAAAGATCATGGGACTGGACACATTCATAAACAGGCTGGACTGGGGATTTGAACAGAGTTATAAATGGCGGTTCAATTCACCGGGTGATAAATACTGGGATTTCCCGGTGGTTCAGGGAAACCAGCAATCCATGCACTTCGCTTTCTTATTCAACTGGGTAAATCAAC
Organism: uncultured Flavihumibacter sp.; assembly: GCA_964237295.1. Lineage (GTDB taxonomy): Bacteria > Bacteroidota > Bacteroidia > Chitinophagales > Chitinophagaceae > JADCRZ01. The sequence continues at coordinate 515 of CAXSIE010000401.1, forward strand.
CCTGGCTCACCCAAAAATGGAGCCGTGCGATTCTGGATCGTTTTTATGGATACGGTGTTTCAAACGCTTACCTGGGCGATGAAGATCAGGGCCAGCTAAGTGCCTGGGCCGTTATGGCGGCTATCGGATTGTTTCAGACAGATGGCGGATGCCGGGTAGATCCGGTTTATGAAATTACCAGCCCGATGTATGAAAAAACAACCATCAACCTGGAACATCTTTATGGGCGGGGAGACACCTTTACCATCAAGGCAAATAATATTTCTCATAAAAATATGTACATACAAAGGGCTATGCTCAACGGCAAAGTGTTATCATCAAGCATTTTCCCGGCCAGTGAAGTATTGAAAGGCGGCGAACTGATACTGGAGATGGGTGCATCGCCCAACAAGCAATGGGGACTGATACAACCCTGAATCTAAAGCCGGCGCATTATCGTGGAGCTATACTAATGGTAATTGAAATTACTCTATCAACCGTCCAGACGGTTTTAATCACGAAGAAAAACATGAAGGTTTCAGTCCAACTGAAATTTGAGTAACTTGCTTTTATGACTAAATTGAAACAAATAGGTAAGAAGAAATGGTCTGGCCAATCACAAAAAAATTTAGCAGTATGGTATTAATGAACTTATGAAGTACAGAATAGACCATAAAAGTCCCTTACCCTTGCATATACAAGCTGAAACGCTTCTTAGAAAATTAATAGCAGAAGAGGATTATCAGAATGGGAAACTTTTGCCGAACGAGGTGGAGATGGCGAAAAAATTAGCTATCTCCCGCACTACCCTCAGGCAGGCTATCAATAAACTGGTGTATGAGGGTTTGATTGTACGAAAAAAAAGAAGCGGTACAAGGGTTGCACCAATGCCGGTCAGTTCCAAGTCAAATAACTGGCTGAGTTTTTCTCAGGAAATGAAATTGAGAGGGATACCTATTAAAAATTTCGAGCTTCATGTTACCTGGGTATTTCCGGATGAGGCATTAGCTACTTTCTTTGAAATAAAAACCGACCGTAAAATTTTAAAAATGGAACGCGTCAGAGGAAGAACGGATGAACCTTTTGTTTATTTTGCTTCTTTCTTTCATCCACGTATCGGGCTTACGGGCAATGAGGATTTCAAAATTCCATTGTATGAACTGCTGGAAAAGGAGTATTCCGTTATTGCCGCCATCTCGAAAGAAGAGATAAGCGCCAAAGCGGCGGACTCTTTTATCGCCCAAAAACTGGAGATAACTATCGGCAGTCCGGTACTTTTTCGCAAGCGGTATGTATTCGATCAGGGAGAAAGACCCATTGAATATAATCTAGGGTATTATAAAGCGGACAGCCTGGTATATACGGTGGAAAGCTCCAGGTAGCATTAGGCCACGTTTCAGATTAGTTCCTTTCTACATTAACTGCAACAAGTTATTTTTGGAGCGAGAGGCGAAGAATGGTGGATGGAATTTTGGCAGACGTTTTCTCACTTCATCAACCATGCTACCTACCAACGGGGGAAATTGGTAACACTGTTGCGCCAGGCCGGCTTCACAAAACTTTCTTCAACTGATTTAGCTACTTACTATCGTCTTGTTCAAAAAAAATTTCAGACTTTGAATGAAACCACTATTAATATTACTCGGAACATTTTTAATCAGTTTGTCAGGCATCATTGCCATGTCGGTCATGTTACTATTTACAGCAATCGGACATTTTGCGTTTACAAAAGGCATGGCGATGATGCTACCCGATTTTGTACCTTTCAAAACCGAAGTAATTTATTCAACAGGTGTTATTGAAATCATTGCTGCAATAGGCTTACTATTTCCAGGCTATAGAGTGTGGACAGGATGGGCATTGATAATTTTTTTTATCTTATTGTTGCCTGGAAATATCAAAGCCGCTGTTCACCACATTGACTATCAAAAAGGAACTTTTGACGGTAACGGACCGAATTACTTGTGGTTCAGAATCCCTTTACAAATATTATTTATAGTGTGGACTTATCTTAGCGCGGTTAGATTATAATGCGTTATAGACTACAAGCACGAACCGTCACCATGGTATTGCTAAAATGCAGGTTGACAGAATGCATCTTTCAATTGTTGGTTTTTAGTTCTATTGTATATCAGGCTTGAGTTGCACTCAACTTAAACCTTTCCTATAACAATTCATGCACTATATTCTACAATTGCTATATAATGCAATTAAATGAATTAAAATAATTCTAAGCTTTACGCTGTCAAAATCAATGAAAGAAAAAAAATTATTAAATTAAAAAAGTACTATTATGACAACGGAAATGGACAAAGCAAATCAAGCTATCAAACAACTATTATTAAATTTTGTACAAGCATGGAATATACATGACGAAAAAGCTTTTTCAGGTGTGTTTGCCGAAGATGCTGACTTTACAAATGTATTTGGGCACAGCTTTCACGGGCGACCTGCAATTGAAGCACAACATGCTTCCGTATTTTCTACTATATTTAAGTTAAGCCGTCTTACTGTAATTAAAACAGGTTTGAGATTTATTAATCATAACCTGGCAGCGGTGGATGTTGTATGGAATATGAGTGGAGCTACCGATGGGCAAGGTAATCCCTGGCCTGACAGGAAGGGACTAATGAATCTTATATTAAAAGATGAAGAAGGAAGATGGGCAATTCTTATAATGCATAATATGGATTTACCTGTTACTTCTTTGAATTAAAGTTAAGTATTCATTTTTCATTAATTTTGTAATAGTAAAGATCCGTCTTAAGAACAGTGATAGCATAATAATGAACCGGACGAATTTTGATACCCTTTCGGCAAAAGTAAAGAAAGAAATTTCAGCTCACAATGACGGTATTTTTAGCAATGTGGAAATCGAATCTGCGTATTCCGGAGGGTCGTACGGATGGCTTATCTCAATAGAACATTCAAATACCCTCAGGAGGCAGCAAAGAATGGCATTGAGGGAACTGTATTACTTCAATTTATTGTAGATGATCAGGGCAAAGTAGGTATTGTTGAAGCCATCAGTGGCCCATCTTCAGGTGGCTTAAGGGAAGAAGCTATTAG
>CAXSIE010000401.1:3572-5437 GCA_964237295.1 uncultured Flavihumibacter sp.
ATAAAAAAAAGCGGAAGATGGGAACCGGCAATTTGGAACGGGTACAAAGTAACCTCATATAAGCGTCAGCCTTTAACTTTCAAACTTGTTCCATAGTTATCCTTACAGAACTGTAGAAGTAACACATGAAGCTTACACGCAGGTTGATGGCAGAGCATGTTTATCTGCAATTAAATGAAAGAGTAAATATGCTTCTTTTTATGAACCCTGAAGAACGGTACCTGCATCTTCTTAATAATCAGCCTCTTTTAATTAACCAGGTATCTCAATTTCATCTTTCATCTTATACTGGTATAAAACATGAATCGCTGAGCAGGCTTCGAAAAAATGATGGTACATGAAAATAAACTATAATAATTTGCATCAACAAAAAAATTACTATGGTTAAGTTTCCCATCTTTCTTTCCAGGCATGAAAATATGAGTCATGAAGATTTTGTGTACTACCACAAAAACAATCATGCTCAAAAGTACGCTTCTAGCATTGTTATTTTATGGATCATGTTTCGGATAGCTGTTTTTAACGTTTACTGCCAAACCGTACAGCTTGCAGCAGGTGTAAAAAAGGTGACTTCCGGCGTACCCGATAAATTTACTCCTTATGGTTTTTGTTCCGAAAAACCTATGGCCGATGGTATGGATAAACTGCCTCCCGGTAAACTGCCTTTCAATATTAACGATATCAGAATAAGCATGACTGAAAGAGGCGTGGTGGTTGAGATTCCATTAAGTATTGATGAACAATTGTATGGTTTTGGTATGCAGATAGGCTCATTTAACCAGCGGGGTTTAAAAAAGCGGCCTATAGTGAACGACCATCCTCTAAATAACCTGGGCTATGCGCATGGCCCCACACCGTTTTATATCTCTAACAAAGGATATGGTATTTTAATTAATACCGCCCGCTACCCTACTTTTTACTGTGGCAGTAATGTCAGGCTTACTACCAACACCAATCTTAATGATACAAAAGACTATAGTGGTAAGTCATTTGAAGAGTTATATAAGAATTCACAAACGGCTGAATATGTAGCGGTAGATATTCCCGGGGCTAAAGGAATAGAAGTTTTTATTTTTGAAGGCCCTGATCTTAAAAGCGTAATGCAACGCTACAACTTATTTTCAGGAGGCGGTGCGTTGCCGGCTTTATGGGGCCTGGGTTTAAAATACCGGGTGAAGGCAGATTTTAACCAGTACCAGGTTGGTAAAATGGCTGATTATTTCAGAAGCAACCACATCCCTTGTGATGTATTAGGACTGGAGCCAAAATGGCAAACTGCTGCCTACTCCTGTTCCTACGTGTGGAACAAGAAGTTATTCCCGTCACCAAACGAATTTATCGATACCATGGAAACCCGGGGCTTTCATCTTAATTTATGGGAACATGCTTTTGTTTCTCCTGCATCGCCTTTGTATGAACCCTTAAAGAACAAGGCAGGCAGTTACCTGGTGTGGAATGGCCTGGTGCCTGATTTTGCCGATACTGCTGCCGGTAATATTTTCGCAGACTATCATAAAAAAACATTTGCAGATTATGGTATATCCGGTTTTAAGATGGACGAGTGTGATAACTCCAATCTGGCATTTGGAAATTCAACCTGGAGTTTTCCGGAGCTCAGCACATTTCCTTCAGGTATAAACGGAGAACAGATGCACCAGGTATTCGGACTGCTTTATCAAAAAGCGGTATTCAACATATATAAGAAACTAAACCGGCGTTCTTACATGGATGTAAGAGCCTCTAACGCTTTTGCATCATCATACCCGGCTGCATTATACAGCGACACTTACGATCATGATGAGTACATCAGGATGATAGCAAATTCAGGTTTTGCAGGTATGAACTGGTCGCCCGAGGTAAGGGAA
>CAXSIE010000402.1:0-5426 GCA_964237295.1 uncultured Flavihumibacter sp.
CTTTTCACCTGGTGCTAGTAATTAAAAAGAACTTCTTAACTTAATGACATTGCCCTTCGGGGTTCGAGGTTCTTACACATTTCGCTATAATCATATCACCCCTTCGGGGTTTTGACCTATATTACGTAACGTTATTTCCCATACCTCACACCTCATACCTCATACCTCATACCCTATACCCCACACCTCATACCCCACACCTAAATCTTAATCGTCAGCAGCTCATTAAAATCAGTGGTGTACCGTTTAGAGAGATAGGCAGCCTTTAGTTTCCATTTCTTTTCATATCCCTGCACTGCAAACCTTACCATATCTTTTCCAAGGGTTTTATTTACCTTGTCCAGGGTAGCCATTAGCTGATTGCTTTTATCCCTGTTGATGGTGTCGAATAAACCTTGTTGCACCTGGTTTTCCGGTATTATTTCCATCACTATCACACCTGCTTTTAAAAACCTGAAACCTGGCTTGTAAATTATATCAAGTCCTTTTAAGGCATACCGGATCATCTCATTACTGCTGTTGGTAGGCACCGGTAAATCAAGATCGGTAGATTTAATATATAACTCCTTTTCCGCGTTGAAAGGACTGGTTTGTATAAATACCTGCATATGTCCCGCACAGCTATGCTGTTTCCTGAGTTTTAGTGCAACAGTAGCAGCATAATTTGAAACGGCTTCCTGTAATTCAGACTTGCTTGTTACTAAATAACCAAAGGACCTGGAAGTGCACATCCCTTTTTTCGGCGGTGGCTGGTCCTCCCATTTAATGGATGGAATACCGCACAATTCATTCAGCATTCTTTGTCCTACTACCGACATATTTTTTCGAACCCATTCCTCCGGTAACTTGATAAAGTCGGCAGCGGTTTTTACATGATTTTTAAGCAACAGTTTTTCGTGCTGGTGGCCCACTCCCCAAACCTCGCCGATTTTTGAATGGTCCAGCACTTCCTGTATTTGTATTGGATCTGCAAGGCAGTGAATACCGGGAGTGCTTTTCTTTTTCTTGGCAAAGCGATTAGCCAGTTTCGCCAGTGTTTTGGTAGGCGCCATACCTACAGTTACCGGGATGCCGGTATATTGTTTTATTGTTTGCCTGATCTTAACAGCCAGTTCAGCCGCATCCTGGTATTGTAAGCCTGAAAGGTCAAGGAATGCTTCATCAATGGAGTAATACTCTATATTGGGTGTAAATCCTGAAAGTATGTCCATTACTCTTGAACTCATGTCACCGTATAACGTATAATTTGACGAAAAGACTTTTACATCATATCTTTTGATAAGATCTTCCAGCATAAAAGCCGGGGTGGCCATTTTAATGCCGATAGATTTAGCTTCCTCGCTTCGGGCAATCGCGCAGCCGTCGTTATTAGACAAAATAATAACCGGCTTCCCTTCCAGTGAAGGATTAAATACACGCTCGCAGGAAGCATAAAAATTATTACAATCAACCAGGGCGAACATCTAAATTTCTTTTGGATTGATGATGATGCTGATTACCACTCCCCAGATTTTAAAATCCATATCATCGGTAATTTTTATGGATTTGAATTTTGGATTTGCAGGAGTAAGAAAAATGCCACTGGAAGTTTTTACCAGGCGCTTTACCATGAACTCCGAATTTACAACCGCTACAATAATGTCGCTCGTAGCCGCAGCTATTGATTTGTCTACCACCAGTAGTGCCTTGCGTGGTATGAATGCTTCTATCATGGATTCTCCCTCTACTTTTACCAGGAAGGTGGACGAGGGTTTTTTTATAAGAAGTTTATCCAGGCTGATTTTTTCTTCTATGTAATCTGCCGCAGGAGATGGAAATCCTGCCGGAACAGGTGATTGATAAAATGGAATACCAAATGTTGTTGCCGGTTCCTGTCTGGCTGTCTGTAAATTGTCGCTGTTTGATTCCATTGCTAATATTTTTAGCAAATTGGTTATTTATTTTATAACTACCAAACAATGTTGATAAGAACTCTTTTGTATGAGGGTTAATGCTTAGGATATTTTTATAACAAAGAGGAAGGCCACGGTATCAATTAGTGCTACACCGTGGCCTTCCTCTTTGGTTATAAAAAATATCCTTTAACCCTTCCTCAACATCTATTTATAATTATAGTTACTCCAGTAAATAGCAGTATTCCTGTCAGCCGGAACCCAGAATATTTTTGAAGTCGTATTATTTTCTGCAGATACTTTGGTATAATTGGTTGGATTATTACTTTGCTCGGATGATGGATAATGCACGCGTTCCGGAAACGGGGTCCAAACTGTACCGTGCCAGGTGAATGGTTCCAGTTTAGGATGACCGGTTCTGCGAAGCTCTGACCATAATTCGTAAGGCTGCATCAGGTTCAGGTGAATGTATTTCTGTTGCATCAAAATTTCCATCTTATCATCTATAGTTGCAGCAGCTACGAACTTTGCTTTAATAGTATCACCCCAGTTAGAAATCACAGCATCAGAAGGCTTTACCGGATATAATGCCGCAACACCTGCGGCATTTATTTTGGATTTATAGTCGCTCACACTATTAATGTTATACCAGTAATTAGTAGAATGGATTACAGCATCCTTCATGTGTTCTTCCGCAGTTTTTCCGGTAGTGCCATATCCCTTCAACACTACTTCCGCCATCAGCAGGTCGAGCTCAGCAAGAGAAAACATGTAAATAGGCATGTTGCTATTCCTGTGAAAGGTTGCATGGTTATACATCGACCTGGTATTTGTTGACAAGCTGGTGGCAAGATTGTCAGCATAAGCATAATATCTCTGGCCGGCATCATAATCTAAGGTCTGGGCATCTATGTTCGAGGTCACTCCCCTGTAACTGTTATATTTCGTAGGCATAGCAATAACAGGCAATCTCGGATCATCCAGACCGGAGTTGTACATTGAATCGCCATAATTCATTCTTTTCATAATAATATTTGGAATGAAGGATGCATAAGTGTTTTCATACAAACCCCTCATCCAGAAACCGCCGCCACTTTGCAGATCAGTATTGTACCACATGTTAAACTGAATATCCTCCTTAGGCAGTGTTTTACCCAGGGTGGTTTGAATGAGCGGTTTGGCGAAAGTAGCATCCACGCCGGCAAGCCGTACCAGAAGTTTGAACCTTGTTGCGTTTGCAAACTTTACCCACTTGGTCATATCGCCTTTGAATGCGATATCCTGTGCCGCCAGGATTGCTTTGGCGGTAGCAGACATCTGGTTATATGCAATAGGCAGGGAGTCGGCCATGTTGCCCAGTTGAGTGATAATATCTTCATATATCAATTTGGGGTCATCGTAACCCGGATACCAGTTTGTTGCAGAATTGGTGGTACCCTGAAACGCGTTGAAGTAGGGGATGGAATTAAAAAAGTCTACCAGTTTCGCGGTCTGATACTCTTTTACAATGGTGAGTAATTTTAAGTAAATATCTGCGTCCAGCTTGCTTTGTCCGCTGCGTGCGTTTACTTCAGCTTTAACAGTTTCCCATGATTTTACTCTCTGATAGCTTGCTTCAAAATAACTCTGCCCTGTAATAGGATAGTCGTCAAAGCCGTTACCGCTGGTAAGATCATTGTAAGAAGAAAACCAGTCGTAACGATAAGAAATATAACGTTGTGCAATTTGTGCATATCCGGTAATGCTGGTTCCACCATTGAGCAGGTAATACCATTCACCGTAATCCTGGATGTATAATTTATTGTTGGAGATGGTGCTGGTGAATAATCCCGGAACAATATCAGTGACGCCTGTACTCAGTTGATCGGGATTGTAATAACGATCCGTAAGATCTTTTTTACAGGAACTGCCTATAACCAGAACCAGCATGGTACATAATAAAAGGCTATTAATATTTTTCATTGTGGTAAGATTTAAAAGTTTACGTTGATGCCTGCGGAAAATGTTTGCTGTCCGGGATAGATGGTGTTTTCAACATACGAGTCGGCGCCGATGGCGGATTCCACATCAATATTGGGAATGGATTTATACAGATAAAACAGGTTTCTTCCGGCTACTGTCAGCGTAAGGGCCTGCAGCTTTAACCTGTTGATGATCTTAGGAGAAAAGGTATAAGACAAAGCCACTTCCCGCACTTTTATATAATTATTCTTAAATAGCCTGTCCGGAGGAAAATAAGAAGCCAGGTCATTTACATAAGTTTCATAATAACTGGTGGCAGAAGTTATGATGTCGTTAGTAACATAGTGGCTGCTGGCATCCAGTTTGGTTCCCGGAAGAATAAGGCCATCATGATAAACTTTTCCGCCTGCAGCCCCGGCGGGAGCCGCAACATTATGCTGCCATGCGATTTTTTTACCCGATGCATCTATATAATAAGCCAGGCCGCCGTGTTGTTCATCACGGTACTGTAATGTGTTGCTTAACTGTCCTGTTCCGGTCAGGCGCATGTTTGTATAAGAAAATACTGTTCCGCCGGATTTGTAATCGAGACCGATGCGGAAGTTAAAATTCATATAACGCAGATCCGACAATATTCCGCCGTATAACTTAGGATTGATGTTTCCTGCTATAACCCGCTTTTGTGCGTCTAAAGAATAGAGGCCGGCATTTGTAACTACCTTGTTGCCATTATCATCCCGTGTATAATCATACATTTCTATCTCACCGAATGTATGGCCAACATCGGCCCTTATACTTGCAGCGCCGGAACTGTTATTGATAAGGTTGCCATAAGTGTACTTTGTCAAATCTCCGTAAAGATCCAGTACTTTGGAACCCTGTCTTGCACCGTTTAATGTTATGTTCCAGCGGAGGTTATTGGTAACTATAGGTGAGCCCATTACAGAAAATTCAAAGCCCCATGATCTCAGGTTACCCGAGTTGATTTTAAGACTTGATGAGCTGGAAGCAGTTGAGATGGGAAGGCCGATAATCTGATTGTAGTTATTGTTAGTATAAAACGACATATCGAGGGTAAGCCGGTTACTTTTAAAGAAGCTGTTGTTGATGCCAACCTCAAACTCGCGTTTACGCTGTGGCTTCAAAGCTCCGGGCAGTACGCTTGATGGCGGCGATATTGATACGGCAGAAACACCGGTGCCCGTGATGTAGCCTATGCCAAACTGGTTATTGGCAAAGTAGCGGTTGGTGCCGTTACCTACATCGGCCCATGCAAACCTCAACTGGCCCCTGTTCATTTTTGGTATGCTGAAATGGTCGGTATAGTTCCAGGTTATGGAAGCTCCGGGATAAAAATATTTGTTATCCGCAGGTGGAAGTGTTGAGTTCCAGTCCTGCCGTCCCTGCACTTCCAGATATAATTCATTTTTATAGGAGATGGTTCCCGATGCCACCACGCTGTATAATACATCGCTGCCTCTTCCATAGCTTCTTATCTGGTACAGGTTGCCGCTGGAAGCAACGCCTGCTTCATTATTGAACGAATACCAGCCTGGAAAATTCAGTCCGCCT
>CAXSIE010000403.1:0-5381 GCA_964237295.1 uncultured Flavihumibacter sp.
TTTTATAATCACTTCCACTTCTCGGTTTAAACACCACCTTCCCATCTTTTTTGATCAGCCATGAGGTCACCGGGTTCAAATGATAACCACCCATATCGCTACCACGGGCATTCAGCAATTGTTGCATAGTAGGCTGTGTATATCCCGTTTCATCTATGGCTCTGCTGCTGATTTCCGTTGTTTCACCATCCCAGCGCCAGAGATAGCGGAAACGGGTATGCGCTTTATCAAGGACCGGATCCTGCAACTGTGCCGGTAACCAGCTTCTGCCGGCATCGGTACTAACTTCTACACGGCTGATTTCCCCCCTACCGCTCCATGCCAGTCCGCGTATATTTGGATGTTTCTTCACGCGTCATGAAAGGCTGGTCGGATAATTCAATCCGCCTGATCCATTTTACATTCGTGTTTCCTTCCCATCCCGGTAAAAATAATCTTGCAGGATAACCTTGTTCCGGCCGGAGCGCTTCACCATTTTGCGCATACGCTATCATGGCATCGTCCCATCCTTTCTTAACCGGGATGCTTCTTGTCATCACCGCTGCATCGGAACCTTCGGCAAGGAACCAGCTTGCTTTTGGTTGCACGCCCACTTCTCTGAATAAGGTGGAAAGCATTACGCCTGTCCATTCGCTCTGGCTCGTTAATCCGCAGATATCCTGCGGAGTCATCGTTTCCTTGCCTGACCTGAAGTTGCCGGAGCATTCCAGAAATGCAATTCTTGAAATTGATGGAAAACGCTTCAGGTCCTTCAGCGTAAACACCATCGGTTTATCAACCATTCCATGAATGATCAGTTCATAGTTTTGCGGGTTTATAACCGGTATCTATATCAATAGCTGCGATTGCTGTTGCAGTAGCTGTCCGGCCTATTCCAAAACTTTTTGGCCAATCACTGGTGTCTTTATTTGCCATTGCAAAAAAATGCTTTTTTGATTTTCGAATAGTATGCTTATTCTTATCAAAACCTGAAATCACCAGCACAATTACCAGGCACGGCAGTAACAGCCAGAACTGATTTCTTTTAAAAAAGATACTGCTCAACTTTTAATTTACGGCTATTCTGTTCTAGAGTGTAGTTGTTGCCATATGCCGTTAAACGCAGCACGTCTGTTATGTCACCGGGCTTTTGCCAACGGTTTTACTGGCTGGCGAATAGTACCCTGTTGGCATCGCGGGTACCACCCCCTTCACCAAAGAAACGATTCAGGTTAAAAATTGTATTGCCGGTTTGAAAGCTGAATAAGATGCCGAGGTCAAAAGCTTTGTAAGAGAGATTATTGGTTAACCCGCCAAAGAATTTAGGAGCGGCTGTACCGAGTATCTGGCGATCTGCAACGGTGATCTGTCCATCTTTATTTATATCTTCAAAGACTGCATTACCTGTTGCCGGGTCTACATACAATTGCTTGTACAGCCGGAATGAATACAATGAATATCCTTGTTGCATCTTATCCAGTCGCGGCTGTATTAGTCTACAAAATCTGGGAACTTTATTTTCTTACAAACTTTTTTGAACCACAGGTTTAAAAACTACATAAAGTGAGCGGCTTCTTTTAAAACAGCTTCCTCCATTTCAATGTAAAGCCTGAGAAGTGCTGTTGTAAGCTCACCGGGAGTACCATCCCCTACTATCTTGTGATCAATTTTCGTAACCGGCAGTATGCGCTTAGTGGTGCTTGTTATAAATACTTCGGCAGCATCCGTAAGCTCTTCAACAGAAACATCTCTTTCCTCAGTTTTATATAGGTTCCCTGTAATCTCCAAAACCTTTTTACGGGTGATGCCCATCAACACGTTGTGTAAAGGTGTGACAACGGTTTTATCTTTAGTAACAATAAAAATGTTTGAACGGGGTAATTCCAGTATGCAATTGTTTTTGTAATAAAGTACATCATCCGCTTTGTGCCGCCTGATTTCATCAAGCAAATAAATGCTCATTAAATAATTGACGGATTTTGCAGCAGGAACATCGCGCATGTATTCATGTAATATCAAACTATACCCTTTATGAAATTTTTCAGCTGATGGCAGGTGAATGGGTTGCTGAAGGATCATAAAGTTAGGAGTGGCCGGTTCAAAATTATCGGGGGAATAACCACCTGTTAATAGCAACCTGAAACCCGATGCGGCGATATTATTGCGTCGGATCATTTCATTGATGATAGTTTTTAATGCTGCCTTTGAATGAGGCGGTTCTAAACGCAACAACAGAGCCGAATTAAAAAATCTGTCTAAATAATCATCTATGAATAAAGGAAAATGATCGTTTGTACGGAAGTAATCAAAAAGGCCGTATCCTCTTTGGATAGAGAGATCATTGATGCCGATCATGGCAAGGTCTTCTTCAATGAAGCGGTTGTTTACATAAGCTATCATGTAGCAAATATAAGGATGAGTTATAACGTTTTTTTGCCACAAAGACACTAAGGCCCAAAGAAGCACAAAGATTTTTTTAAGAATATAAGAATAAATTCAAAAATCCTTTGTGCTACTTCGTGTCTTCGTGTCAAAAACGTTACCAGCTAGTAACCAGGATTCTGTTTCAATTGTATGGAGGTATTCAATACATTCTGACCAATAGGAAAGACACTGGTATGGCCGTCAGCATCAGGTTGCTTATCCCACCAGGCGCCGGTATTGAAAACGCCCCATCTTACCAGGTCGGTTCGCCTGCGGCCCTCCATCAGGAATTCGCGGCCCCATTCATCCAGCATTTCCTGGTCGTTTAACTGGCTGCCATCGGTTTTATACAGGCTGGGCGAACCTGCAGGATAGTTTCTGGCACGAACCGCATTGAGCAATACAGCGGCACCAGCTTTGTCGTTCGCCCTGTATTTGCATTCTGCCAGTGAGTAATAAATCTCTGCCAGCCTGATCTCGGCATACGCAGAACTTATTTTGTTGGGATCACTGCTGGGATAAAAAGGATATTTTACCGGATGAATGCCAGACTGATGATCAGCGTGGTTCATATCAGATTCTTTGTCCGCTATTTTTGTTCCCGGCTTCGCATCAAGGAACATGCCCACCTGGTCGCGAAAGAAAAGCGCATAGGGTCCTTTATTACCTCTTACCGAGTCCAGAACGCCGTTTGCATTTGTATACGGCAGGTAGCCATATAAGAACATTCCTTCTCTCTTGCTGCCACCTAAGTTCTTGTAAACTTTTGTACGGTAATCATCAGGATATTTCATAAACTTTATAAAAGGCTTTCCCAGTTGGAAGCTGTATTCAACGCTGTCTACATCCCGACCCGGAGATAGTGCATATTTTGGATTGGCAGTGCCAAAATCCGTAAATCCGAAATAGTTGGTAGCACGTATCGGCAGCGCCCAAAAATACATTCCGGCATCGTACTGCCAGTGGGTGAGTCCAAAACTACCGGGGAAACCAAACACCGTTTCTTTCGATGTGGGATTGGTATAATCAAATGGCGCATCCCACCTGGTTTCCAAAGCATAACTTCCGTATTTTCCCGAGATGATATCCTGGCATACCGTAGCACAATCCGCAAAGTGGTCTGTTCCGGTATAAACTTTTGCGTTGAGGTATAAGCGGACCAGTAAAGCTGCAGCACCGGCTTGTGTCCACCTGCCAACCACGTTTGCACCCAGTGACTCGCGGGTAGGTAGTTTGGGAATTGCGGCTTTCAGTTCTGATTCTATAAAGGTAAACGCTTCGGCAGGTGTTACCTGCGGGCCTCCCTGACTTTCACCCTTAACTTTTGTAACAATTACTATGTTACGGTAAAAATCAAGCAAACGAATGTTAAGCCATGACCTGAGTGTTTTAAGCTCGGCGATCATGTCATCAACATCAGCGCGTGTTAATGTAAACTTTGACGGATCATCAATCGCTTCGAGATCCTGCAATGAGTTGGTAGCATAGGCAATGCCTTGATATAAGCCGTTCCAGGCGTCATTGGTGTATCCATCATTAGGCGTCCATGTGTGATAATGAACACGCTGGAATTGGGCGCCATCGTACCAATCGCCCTGGCGATTGATTGTTACGCATTCATCTGAGCTGTTTTCCTGTATCATAAAAGAATTGCCTCCTTGTATGCTCCAGTAGCTGTGTTCGAACGCCCGTAAAAAATCTCTTACCACATCGCTTTTTGTCTGAAGGAAGTTTGCCGAAACAATGCGATCATATAATGTTTCATCCAGCTTGGTACAGCTTCCTGCCAGCAACAGCAAGGTCAACAAGGAGTAAGCCGTTATTTTATTTATAAAAAATGAATGTTTCATGTTATGTAGATTGAATAAATTAAAAAGTTAGTTGGAGGCCCAGCAGTAATTGAATAGTGGAAGGATAATAACTAAGCGTACCATTGCGATCACTATTCTGATTAATGCCAGGGTATAATCCATTTACCTGGATAAGGTCAGGATCACCACCGGTAAATTTGGTAAAGGTCTTCAGGTTACGCCCGGTTGCATACAACCTGAATGAGCGCAAATATTTAAAAGATAACGGTTGCGTATAGCCCAGCGTTACGTTTGCGATTTTTACGAAGTTGCCTTTCTCTAAAAAATAATCAGACAGTGCTGAGTAAGTGGATTGGTTGGTAAGCTTTGAATATTTTCCGCCGTCATAAGCAGAGGAAAGAACGTTCGCATTGGTTTGCGTGGCAGGAGTGCCTAAGTAAAAGGCATCGGTGTTAAACAGGTCGTACCCAAAAGAGCCCCGCAGAAAGATGCTCAGGTCCCAATGTTTATAAGTGAAGTCATTACCGATACTTGCAGTGAACTGGGGAAGGCCGTTTCCTATAAATTGTCTGTCGTCATTAGTGGCTTTATTGGCTACGATTGTTTCTCCTTTTTTATTATACACCAGCAGCGCTCCTGTATTATCCACTCCTGCTGATTTTAAACCATAAAAGCTACCGATCCGTTTGCCTTCCTGCAGGCGTTGAATATTACCCGGACTGCCCGGAGCAGGCATGCTTACTACATCGAGGTAAGTTTGTCCTTTGAATAATTCATTGGAAAAGGAAACGAATTTATTGTTGTTGGTAGCCCCGGCAAATGACAAGGTGTACATGAACTGTTTCCGTTTTACCAACGTTGCATTTAACTGGATCTCAAGTCCGGAATTTTTCATGGTGCCTACGTTGGCAAAAGTTGATCCCTGAACGTTAGGCGGATTAGGTACGGAATAAGATCCGAGCAGGTCTTTATTTGTTCTTATGTAATAGTTAACACTACCTGTTATCCTGCGGTTCAGCAAATCAAAGTCAACCCCGGCATTGAAGTTAAGCGCCTTTTCCCAGCGAAGGTTGTAATTGGTGTTCTGACTGGGTCCCCATACCTGGTAGCTGGTACCGTTGAACAAATAATAACCGGCTCCGCTGTAGGTATCCAAAGAGAGATAAT
>CAXSIE010000404.1:0-3010 GCA_964237295.1 uncultured Flavihumibacter sp.
TATCCGGACCTGTCTGCCGTTCACCGATCAGTACCGGCACACCTTGTTTTATAATACCTGCTTTTTCACCGGCGATTTTTTCAAGTGTATCACCCAGCAGGTTCATATGATCCAGACTGATATTTGTGATAACGGAGAGTTCAGGAGTAATAATGTTAGTGCTGTCTAATCTGCCGCCAAGGCCCACTTCTATAATTGCGATGTCTACTTTTTGATCGAAAAAATATTCAAAGGCCATCGCTACGGTAAGCTCGAAAAAGGAAGGTGACAGTTTTTCTATTAAAGGGTTGATGCGGCTTATGAATGCTACCACATATTCTTCAGTGATCATTTCACCATTTACTTTAATCCGCTCCCTGAAATCTTTTAAATGAGGCGAAGTGTATAACCCGGTTTTATAACCTGCGGTCTGAAGAATTGCCGCCAGCATATGACTCGTTGAACCCTTACCGTTAGTACCGGCAATATGAACGGATTTAAATTTTGTTTGAGGATTGTCCAGGTAATCACATAACAAAAAGGTGTTGTTAAGATCCGCTTTAAATGCAGCCGCGCCTATGCGACTGAACATCGGAAGCTGGTCATAAATGTATTCAAGGGTTTGCTGGTAGGTCATTTCAATGGTTAATTGTTAATGATAAATTATTAACGGATACATTGTTAACAATTAATCTTTTTTTGGGGAATAACGCATCTATCCGTTAATAATTAATCATCAACAATTAATAATTAACCATTAATTCTTCAATTTAAAATTGAAAATGATGGTGCCGGAGGTTTCTTCTTCGCCTGGGTTGAATTTTATCTGCATCGCTTTACGGCTGGCTATAGATTTCAGGCTGGCATCTGAAGTAGTGGAGCCTCTGGGTTCATACACAGCTGCAATAACTTTACCTGTTTCATCAACCCTGATATTTACGGCTATCTTAGCATTTTCATTAAACTCATCTTCAAAAGAAGGCAGGCTGGTAAAATGCCTTCCCTGTAGTCCCTTCGAAATAGCCACTCCTGAATTTCCCCTGCCACCACCTTCATAATTTTTGCTGTTAGGGTCGCCGCCAGGTTTTCCCTGGTCTCCTTTGCCACCGGCAACACCTTCACTTCCGCCTTTTTTATAACTATCGGCTTCATTACCACCAGTTGCCGTGCCGTTTACACCTTTAAAAACCGCTTTGGGTTTCTGAGGTGCCGGTGCAGGGTTTTCAACAGGCAGTACGGCTTTGGCAGGCTTCGTTTTAACAATGTCTTTCTCGGGAATTTTTGTTGCTTCAGGAGTTACAACAGGCGGCTTTTTGATTGCAGGGGCGTCATCATTTTTGTTATCATCCGTTTCCACTTCTTTCAAAGGTGTATTATCCCTGACAACAGCTTTTGGGGGAGTATAAGTCTGATGCTCCTGCGGTGCCGGGTGTCCGGGTTCATAGGGCTGGTCATTCCCCAAACCTGCGTCGCTGCTGCCGAGGTTTACTTCAATGCCATCTTCAATTAATGGTTGGGGAAAGGCCGGGGTAGTCCATTTAACAAAAAAGAAAATGATTGAAAGACATACACAAATAAGCAGGGTATAACTTCCTGCACGAATATTTTTATCTGATTCAAAATTGGAGGTTGTCTTCACCATATAAAGTTACAATGTAACGATTTAAGTTATACCTGAATTGTTTTTAAGTGCTTTCGAAAGTGTTAAATTTACCTATCCGAACAGCGCATAAATAAATCGCGGCACAATCCGCATCAGCACCGCAATCAACCGCCACCGTTTAGAAACATACACCCTGAAACGTTTGCTTTCAATGCCCTCGAATATCTGCCGGCCGGCCTTAGGCAAAGGCACAATCCAGAATTGTCCTTTAATATTTATTTCTTTTGTTTTAACAAAGCCGGGCTGAATGTCGGTTATGTAAAGAGGCAGCTTCATCCTGCGTGTTTTCAAATAAAGCCCTTCAAGGTAGCAACTTATAAAAGCTTTGCTGGCACTGTATGCAGGCGCAAAGCTATTACCTCTGTTGGAAGCAATGGAGGAAGTGGCGGCGACATGTCCCCAACCCTGCTTTACAAAATAATGAAAGCACCAGTTAACTATTTCAATGAACCCATTCACATTAATGCCAACGGTTTTTTTATCGGTTTCCCATTCAAGTGCAGGACTGGGATCTCCAAACCCTGAATTATAGATAATAAGGTCAAGTCCCCCCAGTTTATTAATGAGAGATTGAAGGTGCACCATATTATCTGAACCCTGAACATCAAAACATTCGGTTTCGATTGTTCGTTGGTTATTGGTATTACTAACAGGGCTCAGTGATTCAAAGTCTTTTTGTAAGGAATCCAGTAACGCCTGCCTTCTACCTGTAATGCCCACACGATTGCCGGCTTTTGCATATAAGCGGGCAAGTTCCCTGCCGATACCGGATGTTGCTCCAATGATGATTATTCTTTTCATGCTTTTACTGGTTAAGATAAAAGTGCTGTCTTAAATTGCGATTTGCTTTACGGCATTTGCCTTAGCTGAATTGGCTATAACAAGTCCTGCAATCACCAGTAATCCACTCACTATGTGAATAGGATGGATTTTTTCATCCAGCAGCAGCAATGCTTCCAGGGTGCTAAAAATAGGTATCAGGTTTCCGAAGAGTGCGGTGCGTGAAGAGCCTATTCTTAATATCGCTTCGTTCCAGCATAAGTAAGCTATCAGTGAAGCGCCCAGGCCAAGGTATAGAACAATGCTCACGAGCTGTGCGTTCCACGTGATGATATCGCTGTGCCGGTTTTCCCAGATATAAAAAGGGGCAAGCATAACCGAGCCAAGAAAAAAGAAAACAAATAAAAATATCAATGGGGAGATGCCGGACGGTTTCTGTTTTACCAGTAAGTTATAGATTGCGAAGAAGAATGACCCCGCTAATATCCACCAATCGCCTTGTGAGAACCTGAACTCCAGTAAACGTTCTATACTTCCCTGTGATAATAAGACCATTATACCTGCAATGCAGATTACCAGTCCTGCAAT
>CAXSIE010000404.1:3020-3262 GCA_964237295.1 uncultured Flavihumibacter sp.
AGATGGCCGATAATACTATGGTAAAAACAGGCGAGGTAGTAGTACCGATCAATGCCAGGTTTATCGCAGTTGTGTGATGCCCTGCTATGTAAACAAAGCTATTGAATAACAAAATGCAGGTGAAAGAAACCGATAAAAAATATTTCCAGTGTTTGAATACTTTTTCTTTTTCAGCAAGAAAACGTTTAAAGGCAAAAGGAAATAACAAGAGGGTAGCTGTTGCCCATCGAAAAAAATTAGTG
>CAXSIE010000404.1:3302-5381 GCA_964237295.1 uncultured Flavihumibacter sp.
CTATAACAAAGTTTCCAGACCATATAATGGTTGAAACCACTGCTAAACCAACACCAATATATAAGTTTCTTTTTGCGGCCTGTTGCATAACTTGATCACTTTATCTAATTAGTAACTGACAGCCGGCAGCTTAATGCGCAAAATCCAGTTCATAATTTCCTTTGATTCTTTCCATAGGCGGGTTGAAATACCCGAATTTCAACTGTGGAAACTCCTCCCTGATCAATTCCTGCATTTGTTTCAGGCCAAGGCACTCACCTGTTTCAGCAATGCCGATCTTACCCATGTACCAGTCGGGATCGATGTTGAAGTTTCTCCACTGGATCATTTTTAAATTTGTATCCATAATCAGTTGTCTAAGTGCTTCATATTCTTCCACGCTGTCTGTCATGCCGGGAAAAACAAAATAATTAATAGAAGACCACCCGCCGTAATCACGAACAACTTTCAGGCTTTCAATGATATCTTCAAATACATAATTGTTTGGGCGGTAATAAGGTTCATAAATATGTTTTCTTGCGGAGTTGGTGCTTACCCGTATGCTATTAAGACCGGCTTCACACAATGCTTTTACCGCTAAAGGTTTAGACCCGTTTGTATTAATGTTAATGCTTCCTTTTGCAGTGTGTTTTCGGATCTCCGTTATTGACTCACGGATCGTTTCCCACATAAGCAGTGGCTCTCCTTCGCAACCTTGTCCGAAACTTACTATGGGATAGGGTGCTGATTCCAGGTGTGGAACCGTAAACTCGACAATTTCGTCCGCTGTCGGTTTAAACCTTAATCGATCCTGGGTAGACACAATCGTTTCTTCTTCAGGCTGAAAGGAAATGCAGCCAATGCAGTTTGCATTACATGCAGGAGATGATGGAACCGGGCATTCCCATCTGCCCATAAAATAATTACGTGCAGCAGGACAATGATAGGTTAAAGCACAATTATTTGCCAGGTGTTGCACCAGCCTGTTGTGCGGATAAGCTTTAAGAATACTTTCCACACCTGTTTCTATCAGATGATCCTTGAAACCTGCAGATTCCTGCCTGATGTCATTTTCTATGCGAACGGCAGGCACGTAGAATTTTTTTTTGTGCCATGCCACAGCGGTATAACAAAATAAAGGAAGTGTGGGAGCATTGGGTAATGTTTCAAAGGCAGCCAGAAAAAGGCCGGTATAGGCGGGCGGTATAAATGCAGCGACTGCCCATCCTTTTTCACACAAACGCATGGCGCCGGTTTTAACATCAATGCCGATTCCCCTGCGGCCCGGCAATTCGTATAGCTGTCCTCCCTCCGGAAGTTCTGTCCAGTCTTCAACCGGTACCTCATAGGCGTCCCAGCCGCTACGGCCTGTAGCATAAAGAGTAGTGTCTTCAAAAATCTCTCCTTCTCCGTCAGAATAAAGAAGGTAAGGTGAATGTTTAATTGTTTGCATACAGGATTCTCATTGCCGTGACGCTGTCACATCGTTTTATACAGCGGTTGCAAAAATCTGACATTTTCGTGGTTTATGCTGTAGTTATTTTTCTTCTAATACCTGAAGCTTATCTGAAGTAGTATCATAATCGGTTAAATGCAGCCTGCAGTATTCATTAAACTCCACTTCTTCCTTATCAGTAATATTGTCAACGATTTCTTTCTGAAACAACCGGTTGTTTTTAAAATCCAGGGTTAACATGCCATCCTTCAACAGTACATTATTGAAAGCTTGCCAGTAAAATTCTCTTTTAATCAAAGTATTAAAAACAATCCGGTCATTTGTAATACCGATTTCCAAGGGAAGTTTTGAATGTTTTTCGATTAATGCAAGTAGTATTAAAGGAATCGCCAGCCATTGCATGAAGGGCATATAAAACCATGCTGCACCGGCAAGAACCAGCATCCTTCTGTAGTAAGGGGTACGATCTTTTTTGAGAAAAAAATACCAGTTCCATATAAGGCCGGCAATGATAAAGAATGAAGCGATACTCAAATAAAACTGCCTGCCGGATTTAATTTGTTGCTGCAGAAAGAAAGCAGCCGAAATCAGGCAAAGCAGCTGGCTGATGGTATCAATATATTTGCTCCTCTCATTCTTTATAT
>CAXSIE010000405.1:0-5357 GCA_964237295.1 uncultured Flavihumibacter sp.
TCCCTGACCGAAGGAATATTGCATTGGACATTTACGGTAAGCAGGCTGCTGTCTATATCATTAACGCTCATTACATATCCTTCTTTAAACACCTGAGGTAATTCTTTACTGAAAGCCGGTGCATTCAAAGGTTGTATCAGGACTTTGTAACGGCGCCCCTGTAAAGGCGTAAATTTAAAGCTGCCTATCCCGAACTTTTCTGTATTGAATGTAACTATGGTATCCCTATCATCCTGTATAACAGCACCGGAACAGGGTATTCCCTTGCCGGTTTGGTTTACTGCTTTAAAGCCGATAATACTTTGAATATCCTGCACCAGGTTACCACCCTCGGGGAAAAACTGCACATCATACTGCATCGGCTTTTCCAATACCGGTATCTCAATAGCCTTCTGGGAGTTAACGACTGCCAGCGATTTTTCAAAATAATAACCTGCACCATAATTTTTCATCCAGTTTGTATAGGCCCTGATCTTATAACTGCCCGAGTTCAACACTACCGGAACGTAAAATGAGCCGTTACCGGCACCATCGTTCAATGTAATCTTTGCCTGGATAACGGGCCGGTTTGCATTGTCAAGCAATTCCACATAAGCAACTTTACTTAGGTCGAGAGGTTTATGAAAAGAAGCGTCAACAATATACAGTTTAAACCAGAGGATTTCACCTGCGAGATAAAAATTTTTGTCGGTATGCATATAGATCTTTTCCTGCAGATGATGTTGCCGGTACATTTCAAATTTCTTTTCAATAACATCCGGTACTGTCTGCGCCTTAGCAAGTTTATGGCTGATAAAAAAAAGTATAGAAAGTATAAAAAGTATTTTTTTGATACTCATGAAAGATCTTATTTGGATGTTTAGATTTTTCTGTTCTCCTGAAGTTTCATGGCCAGAAGGGAGGCTTTAAATTAACGCCACCCTGTAACCTGCAATCTACGCAGGCAGTTTCATTGGCATACCAGCCTATAAGTCCGCGTGATCCATAAGCTTCCAGTGTGGGTATGTAAAAATTCGCTCCAAAATATTTCTTTAGTGAATCAGGATGATTGTATACCAGTGTGTCAGGATTAGGACAGGCAAAAGAATAAGGCCAGCCGGGCAGTTGAGTCCGGTTTATAAAAATCCTTTTCTCAGCCACGGTACCGGCGGTAACAAATCCAATCACCGGCTCATCAATGTTAGTAACCGAATGGATGTTTCCTTTAAGCTCAGAAGGTTGCGGATCAAATACGGAACCTAAAGATTCCGTATTCTTTTTCATACTCTCTAAAAACCCGTATGCCTCTTTGGTCAGGGAATATTGCTTCACATTTATGCTGTAAAGAACACTTATCTTTTGTGAGCCGGTAGGTATATTTACCAGAAGATTTTCAAAAATAACGTCTTTAACCAGTTTTGCCGTAGAGCCTATATAAATGTTTGTTGCCGGTTTGGTAGTCCAGCATTGGTAAACTTGTTCTTCCGGTGTTCTCAGTAATACCGTATTGTTCTGATACTTGTAAGGAGTGAGCATGGCGGAATGATATTCCCAGGTTTCAATAAAATCCCATTGATAATACCGGGTATTATTTCCTTCGTCATGAGTACTGTTATAGATATGCACACCATCACTTTCCCATTTCCAGTTTACGCTGTCTATAACAGGCGTTGTTTTCAATTCTACAAAATCTGATACATATTCGGTACCTGATGCGGTTTTGATACGCAATCGGTATTTTTGCGCCCTGTTGATATTTAATGCGTCGGCACTGTATAATCCTTTGCCTTTATCCGCTAATGGAAATGTTACGTTATTTTGATCCTCCACCTGCACTCTCGCATTCAGCTCATATTTCGGGGTTCTATCACCGGATAATTTAACGGTGCGACTTAACTGAAATGATGTTGGAGCGCCCATGTTGATACGCCCCTCCACAACAAGATAACCTGTTACCGGTGAGTTGGTGGGGATCTCATATCGTTCTTTACAATGTACAAGTAACAGCACTATAAAGATGTAACCTATTTTTTTCATTCCGGTATTATGTTTATTATAAATTAACGTGTTGCCATCAGCGGTCAGCAGGTTAATGTGGTTAAGTTTCCCTTTAATGGCTGATAGCATTTTAAAATCTTATATTGAAATTAATGTAAGAAATAGCACTTCCGAAAATGGATAATTTATAACCGTTCACGTTGCCATTCTCTGAAACAAAATACACCGAATATGGATTTTTTCTTCCGGTAAGATTGTATATTCCTATCGTCCATGAATTGTGTGTTTTCTGATGCACTTTATGATTGCCATCAATATTCATGGAAAAATCCGTTCTGAAATAATCAGGTATCCTGTATGCATTCCTGTCTGCATACAAGGTTCTTACAGCGCCTGCATAATTGTACAATCCTACAGGTAAAGTTATCGGTCGTCCGGTGCTGTAAGTGGCATTGAGCGAGGTGCTGAAACGATGAGAAAACCTGTAGTTGCCTATAAATGTTACATCATGCGGCTTATCATAATTAGCAGGATAATACATGCCTTTATTAATCAGTTCACCCGCGGCAGGATCATCCATTTTAAGCAACGTTCTGGAATAAGTGTAGCTGATCCATCCGTTCAGTTTGCCGGTTAACTTTTTTATCAGCAGCTCCACTCCGTAAGCTTTGCCACGCGTATTGATCACATCTGTTTCTATATGACGATTGAGCACCAGTACAGCGCCGCTTTTATAATCGAGATAATCCCTGATATTCTTATAATAAATTTCTACAGAAGTTTCAATAGTATTCGATTTAAAGTTTTGATAGAAGCCTATCGACACCTGGTCGCCATACTGTGGTTTGATGTTAGGATCGCTCAGCTTCCAGACATCGGTTGGCGCCATGGCAGCGGTGTTGGACAGTGCATGAATATACTGCCGCTGTGTATTATAGCCAGCCTTTACAGAGGCATTGGCCGAAAGTGCATAGCGTGCGGATACACGGAATTCCGGTCCCTGGTATGTTTTAATAAAGTCGCCTTTATTGTAAGAAGTTTTATCAACGATATTGCTTTCTGTTCTTGGCAAACCGCCGACATAATTATTAACCTGGTGCGGACCAAGATAATTGTATAATGAATAGCGTATACCTGCCTCCACAGAAAAATCGTTTGTAATACTGTATTTGTCACTCACATACAATGCACTCTCCAATGCCTGTTCCGCAGGCATTTCGTCAGGCGCTACCAGTGAGCTTTTGCCTAACGGGATATAAGAACCCGGATGCATTTTGTAGTAGATGGAACTCATCCCGAATTCAACCGTATTATCAGGATTTACATAGTAATTAAAATGCGCCTTGAGATAAGACTGGTTGATATCAAAGCTCATCTTATAAGCATTAACCGGATTTCTGTCACTGGAGATATTGTACTTGTACTGATCATACCCGGTAGTTACCAGGCTGTTCCATTTATTTGAAAACACATGCTTCCATTTAAAAGAAACATTACGGTTACCATAACTGTAAACTGTATCGGTATTAAGGTTAAAGCGGTCATTACTCATGTAACCGGTAAAGTAAATAGTATTTTTTGCGTTGATCTCATGATTAATATTCAGGTTAAGATCATAAAAGGAAGCCTTACTATGCTTGTACTGATCAGGCAGCAGGTTTAGTAACCAGTTAGCGTACGTAGCGCGCCCACCCAATATAAAAGACGATTTATCCTTTACCAGCGGGCCTTCTATATTAACGCGACTGGTTAACACACCGATGCCTGCCGAGCCGGAAAGATCTTTCTTGTTTCCCTCCCTGCTATTGATATCAACCACGGATGACAAGCGGCCGCCGTACCTGGCGGGGATGCTGCTTTTATACAAGTCCACATCTTTTACCACTTCCGGATTGAAAGCCGAAAACAACCCGAAAAAATGCGATGGATTGTATATCGTTGTGTTATTAAACAGGATAAGATTCTGATCTGCCGAGCCGCCTCTTACATTTAAACCGGTACTGGCTTCGCCTACGGATTTTACACCGGGAAGGGTAAGCAGCACTTTCAGGAGGTCAGCTTCACCGAATACTACAGGCACCTGCTTGATTGTTTTTATATCTATCTTCTGCAGCCCCATCTGAATGCCTTTTACATTGCTTGCTTTTTCTGCAGACACAACAACGTTCTTCAGGGTCATTACCTGTGTCTGTAACTGTATATCCAGCTTTCCGTCCGAATATAATATAAGCTGGCGTTTTGTATCTCTCATGCCAATGCTTTGCAGGTTCAGCACATGTTTACCTTTGGGTAATGATATGGAGTAATACCCGTACGGATCCGTTGAAACGCCCACCCTTGAATTTTCTATCAATATGGAAGCGCCAATAACAGGTTCACCTGTTTTTACATCTCTTACATAACCCGCTATCGAAGCATTACCCGGCGTTTTGAGCGCAGTTTTGTCGCCGATTTCATACAGCTTGTTTTCAAGGGTAGCCTTCACTGTGTTTTTACCTTTTTCATCCTGAAAGTTTGTAACGGTATCAGCAGCGTTTCTTTGTTTATCCCGACCAGGTTTGTTATAAAAATTTTCAGGCAGTTCGGTTCTTACCATTAATCCCCTTGTTAAAAATACCCGGTTCTTTTTATCTATGGCGAAATTATAGCCGGTATTTTCAAAAGCTGTATGAAGGATGGCAGATAGTGACTGGTCTTTTGCGGTAATATCTATATGCAGGCTATCAAACTGCGCTGTGTCGTAATAAAAATGATAGCTGGCATGTGTTTCAAGCTGTTCAACAAATTGCTGTATGGTTACTGCTTTAAATACTCCGCTTATTAAAGCATCATTACTACTTTGCGCCCGGCATTTTGCAGCGGGTATACTTACCAGGTAAAATATAAAAAAGAACGCACAAGAGAATTTCATGTAAGTTATATTTTGTCAGTTGCCTGCTTTACTGCTGGTTCTGTTATCAGTAGCCGGCAACGTATCATAATAGGTTACTACCTTAATCAGTGTATTTTCTTTATCCTTACGATAGCTTAATTTATTTTTTTTGATGAATTGCTGGATTTCCTTTTTCCGGGGGTTTAATAATTTCAATAAAGAATTTTTGTGGTTTATTAAGTAGAATCTTCCAGCCATTTCAAGGTAAAAATTATTTTGGGGTATTATGATCCGGAGAACTTCCTGGTTAGTGATTACTTCCTGCATTTTTTTTATTTCCTTTTCATATAGATTAATTTTCCCCTGGTACAACCTGTCATAAAAGCCGCTACTGATAACACGGTGGCTTAAACTGTCTGCTTCCAGCCTGATGAACTGATGGTTCAGCACGGCAAATGCGTTTACTTTTTCATTGATCAAACTGAGCTGGTAAATTTTGTATGGGTCG
>CAXSIE010000406.1:0-3460 GCA_964237295.1 uncultured Flavihumibacter sp.
AGCAATTTTTTTTTATTTGGAAAGGCCGTTGCAATGATATCATGTAATAAATTTCTCATAAGCTGATTTCATGGAAAATACCGAATAAAAAGTTACGGCTCCTCAGATTAAAAAAAAATTAACAGTAGCGGTTAAATGCCAAAGTATGTTTAACAATATACAAAAATTTGTGTTAGTAAATGGTATCTAAAATCGTCTATGCAATCTGCTACAATTATTTTTCCGCATCAATTGTTTAAACTACATCCCGCCATTCAAAAAGAACGTCCGGTTTATCTGATAGAAGAAGAACTGTTTTTTAACCAGTATAATTTTCACCGTCAAAAATTAATATTGCACAGGGCCTCTATGAAAATGTACCAGCATTTTTTAGAAGGCCGGCAAATACAGGTGTATTATATTGAAGCGACAGATCCGCTTTGCGCCGTAGAAAAATTTTTGATATCGATTGCTGAAAAAAATATTCAGGAAATACATTATGCAGAAGTAGTAGATTATTGGCTGGAAAAAAGGATCAGCAAGGGCTGTAACAAAAATTCCATAAAAAAAGTGTTGTATAACACACCCAACTTCTTGAATACCATGAACGGTGTGAAGACTTTTTTTGACACAAAAAAAACTTATTTTCAAACAGATTTTTATATCTGGCAAAGGAAGGAAAGAAAGTTACTGCTCAGCGCAAACAACCAGCCCGAGGGTGGCAAATGGAGTTATGATGCAGAGAACAGGTTACGGTTCCCGAAACACAAAACTGTACCCGTGATTAATTTTCCGGAAGAAAATAATTTTGTGAAAGAAGCAAGGCAATATATCAACATTAATTATAAAAATAATTATGGTGCCGACGGACCATTGTTAGAAAAAAATCAAAATGGATTTTATCCTACCACATTTGAAGAAGCTTCCAAATGGCTGGATGATTTTTTGCAAAACCGTTTTTTACACTTTGGCATATATGAAGATGCTATCGTAAGTAAAGAACATTTTTTGCATCACTCGGTACTAACGCCCATGCTTAATACCGGTTTGTTAAACCCGCAGGAAGTAATTGACAAAGCCATAGCGGCAGCTGGTGAATACAATGTTCCGTTAAACTCATTGGAGGGATATTTAAGGCAGATCATCGGCTGGAGAGAATACATCCGGATCGTTTACGAAAGAGAAGGCAGCCGGCAGCGCACAAAAAATTACTGGCATTTCACGAGGAAGATCCCAAAAAGCTTTTGGAAAGGCGAAACAGGCATAGTTCCTGTTGACAATGTTATTAAAAAGATAATTGCTACCGGATACACACATCATATTGAAAGATTGATGGTGATAGGAAATTTCATGCTGCTATGCGAATTTGATCCTGATGAAGTATATCGCTGGTTCATGGAAATGTATATCGACAGCTACGACTGGGTAATGGTTCCAAATACATATGGCATGACGCAATTTGCCGATGGCGGATTGATGATGACCAAACCTTATATCAGCGGCAGCAATTATCTGATAAAAATGGGTGATTATGAAAAAGGTCCATGGCAGGAAATCTGGGATGGGCTCTTCTGGCGCTTCATGCACGTACACCGGGATTTTTTTTCAAAGAACCTGCGATTAGGTATGCTGTTAAAAACTTTTGATAAAATGCCCGCTGAAAAGCGGATGAAACATTTAGATAATGCAGAGCGCTTTCTGGAAGGTATGGGTATGGAGCATGAGGTATGAGGTATGAGGTATGGAGTGAACCACGGAGTCAGGGTGGCACAGAGGAACACGGTTTCTTATTTTTTAAATCCATCGCTGTGTTTTTTAATTAGCCTCGTGTTCCACTGTGCCACCCTGTCTCCGTGGTTCACCCCATACCTCATACCCCATACCTCATACCTATTCACTACTTTTGCCCCATGCGAATCACTCACACAGAAATCTATAAATTCAGCATCCCGATGTTTCCGTTCACGATAGCAACGGGCACAATGCACTTTGCACAAAATATTTTTATACGGATGCACACAGACGCTGGTTTTTATGGAACCGGCGAATGTTCTGCATTTCCAATGATCGTTGGTGAAACGCAGGCCACCTGTTATGAAATGGCAAAAGATTTTGCCGCCCTCTGGAAAGGAAAAGATCCATTACAAATAGAAGACCGGATGAATGAACTTCACGCTTTCACCGCTTTTAATGCTACTATCAAAAGTGCCTTCGATATGGCGCTTTATGATATCGCCGCTAAAGCAGCCGGACTGCCCTTATTCCGCTTTTTAGGAGGTGAGAAAAAAATAATGGAAACAGACTTAACCATTGGCATTGATGAGCCGGCAAAAATGGCAACTACAGCCATTGATTATAAATCAAAAGGCGTAACCATCATCAAAATAAAATTAGGTAAAGACAAAGAAGATGATGTGGTAAGGGTAAGGAGCATACGGGAAGCAGTAGGCGAAGAGATGATGCTTCGGATAGATGCCAACCAGGGATGGGATTTCGAATCCGCCGCTTATGCATTAACGGCTATGAAGCCCTTTAACATCCAGTTCTGCGAACAACCTATGCGCCACTGGTACGATTATAAATTACCTGCATTGAAAAAGATTTCACCCGTACCTATTATGGCTGATGAAAGTGTTTTCAACCATCATGATGCAGCACGTATGATCTCTACAGATTCCTGTTCTTACATCAATATAAAACTTTCCAAATCAGGTGGCATCTTAGAGGCTTTAAAAATCAATGAAGCAGCAGAACAACATGGTATGCGTTGTATGATGGGTGGCATGCTTGAAAGCAGGGTTGCCTTGTCTGCATTTGCGCATTTTGCGTCGGCAAATAACAACATTATTTTTTACGATATGGACACCTGTATGCTTGGACATAAAACCGATCCGGTAGTTGGTGGCGTTACATTCAATGGCTTTTTTGTAGCGCTTCCAGATACACCGGGTATTGGCGCCGATGTTGATGACGGCTTTTTAAAAGAATGTATGAGTATTGTTGTATAATGATTATAACCACCTCCAACACCCTTTATTTTTACTAAATTTATTATGGAACAAAAAGTAAAAACCGCCAAGGAATCCTTTGTGGCAATGACAGAACTGGTGCTTCCCAATGATACCAATACCTTTGGCAACCTTATGGGAGGAAGGCTGATGTACTGGATGGATATTGCAGCGGCACTGGCTGCGATGAAACATTGCTCCACCCCGGTGGTTACGGCTTCCGTTGATAATCTTTCCTTTCATGTGCCTATATTGCTGGGAAATGTTGTACATATAGAAGCCAAAGTATCACGTGCTTTTAATACATCAATGGAAGTGCATATAAATGTTTGGGGTGAGAATCCGCTTCAGCAAAGAAAATACAAAAGCAATGAAGCTTATTTCACTTTTGTTGCACTGGATCCTCATGGAAAATCGCAGGAAGTTCCGGGTGTAATTCCTGAAACCGAAGATGAAAACAGGTTATTTGAAGG
>CAXSIE010000406.1:3470-5354 GCA_964237295.1 uncultured Flavihumibacter sp.
AACCTGAAGATGCGGGTGAGCTGAAAGCTTTGTTTAGCGGTAAGCTTGAATGATGAATGATTAATTTAAATTTATCATTCATGCCTCATACCCGGCTCACACTATCTTCGATTTCTGTGTTACCCAATGATGAGGTCCCTTCATCATGCATTCCTTACTTTGTTCAATGGAATCCATCACTTTATCCATAATCAGTTCTGAAGAAGCGTCGAAATCAATTACCAGCGGTTCTTTAAAAGTAACAGAAAGGGGAATACCTGTTTTTTTAAATTTCAGTCCTTTTTTATCAAATGCCCGCCAGAACCCGCCAATTACAACTGGTATAACCACAGGCCTGTTGATTTTAATAATATGGGCGGTTCCTTTTCTGCCCGGTGCAAAAGGCTTTGTAGTTCCCTGTGGAAAAGTTATCACCCAGTTCTTTTCCAGGGCACGATGAATTTTCCGGGTATCCGAAGGGTCCAGTCCTTTTCTTACTTCACATCCGTTTTCTTTCCAGGTTCTTTTAACAGTAAGCGCACCGGCAAGTGTAAACAAACGGCTGATCCAGCTTCCCCGCATAGTTTCCTCTGCAGCAACATAAAACACCCGTGTAAATGGATTCAATAAATAGTAAGGGATTCCTAACCTGTTTTCTTTTCCCCATTTCACTGCCGCGAAGATGTGAAGAAAAGTTATTACATCTGCAAAATAGGTTTGATGGTTACTTACAAACAAAACATTAGTCTTTGGAAGGTCGCGAAGGTATTCGGTACCTTTTATTTGTAAACGATTTACAATGCACAGTCCCGGGTAAGAAAGCATGCCTACGGCAGCATAAATAAATTTACGAATCAGTTGTATGTTTTTCAGTCGTTCGCTAATGGAACTCATACATAAAAGTTTAGGCTGAACAATCAGTTAACGAATCTACATTAATTTCATCAGCATTTGATACTCAGTTAAAAGCATCATCCTGTATCTTTGATGCCATCAAAAAAAGTACCGTGCTAAACACCGTAATTTTCGATATGGATGGATTATTAATCGATTCCGAACCGCTTTGGCAAAAAGCGGGTATGGAAGCGCTGCAACAATTCAATATCAACCTCACCCTTGAACAATACTATACCTCAACCGGTTTAAGAACGCCCGAGTGGATTGAATACTGGTTTAATCAATTCCTGGTCGACATAAAACATTCGCTGTCCACCATAAAATTAATCGAAGATAAGGCCATTGAGTTGATTCAAGAAAACGGTGTTTCTTTTTCCGGTACAAATTATATCCTAAACTTTTTCAAAGAAAGGGATTTTAAGATCGGTCTTGCCACATCATCACCACAGCGATTGATTGATGTAGTGGTAGACAAGTTGGGAATCAGGAATTTTTTTGATGGCTTTTCTTCTGCAGAGGGCCTGCTCCATGGCAAACCGCATCCACAGGTTTATATGAATTGCGCTGACAAACTTAACGTATCTCCCTTGCAATGCATCTGCTTTGAAGACTCTTTCAATGGCATCATCTCTGCCAAAGCTTCACGCATGCATTGTATAGCAGTACCCGAACCCATTCAATTCAACCATAAAAAATGGGGAGCTGCCGATATTAAAATAGCTAAATTAAAAGATTTCAATGAACTGCACCTAAGGGAGCTAGGCTGGGGAAAATAGTGTAGTCCTACAAATTTATGAGATGAACCCGAGTGTTCTCCAGGTACCAGAAACCCTGTAAAGTTTAAAAAACTTATAATTCGGCTGTTCAAAAGCTTGTAGAAGTTTGCGTACAGTTCTTTCGTACTATGAAAAAATTTATAATTTTATGGTAACACTTTGTTGGGGTAACCCCGTAGGGCAATGTCATTAAGTTAAGATCAACAAGAAGCACTGGTGAAAAGTAAGCCTG
>CAXSIE010000407.1:0-2407 GCA_964237295.1 uncultured Flavihumibacter sp.
TCCACAAGAAGGTTCATGCCGGCGAGCTGCTCACGGATTTTTTCGGGGTTGGAGACTTCTTTATCCACCTTATTTATTGAAAAGATCATAGGCACACCGGCTGCCTGTGCATGGGAAATGGCTTCTTTGGTTTGAGGCATAATAGCATCATCGGCAGCAATAACAATAACGGCTATATCGGTAACTTTAGCTCCTCTGGCGCGCATAGCGGTAAATGCTTCATGGCCCGGAGTATCCAAAAATGTAATATGCTTGCCGTTGGGCAGTTCCACTTCGTAAGCACCGATATGCTGGGTAATGCCGCCGGCTTCACCCGCTACTACTTTCGAACTGCGTATGTAGTCAAGTAATGATGTTTTACCATGATCTACGTGACCCATAATAGTAACAATAGGAGCACGATGTTTCAGGTCTTCCGGATCATCGTCGTCGTCATCATCAGACAGTTCATCAACATCCTCCAAGCCCATAAATTCAACATCAAATCCAAATTCACTGGCTACCAGTTCAATCACTTCGGCGTCTAAGCGCTGGTTGATAGACACCATCATACCGAGGCTCATACACTTGCCGATTACTTCGGTATAGCTGACATCCATCAGGTTGGCCAATTCGGTTACGCTGATAAATTCTGTAACCTGCAATTTATTGTCCTGCATATCGTCGGCACCCATCTGTTCGGCCATTTCTTCGCGTTTGGCACGACGATATTTTGCTTTAAGGCTTTTTCCTCTTCCGCCTGATCCGCTAAGCTTGGCCTGTGTTTCCCTTATTTTATCCTGGATCTCTTTTGCATCAATTTCTTTTACTTCACGGCGTGCAGGTCTCGGACCGGTAGTTCCCTGGGCCGGTCTGGGTGCATTTGTATTCGGAC
Source organism: uncultured Flavihumibacter sp. (assembly GCA_964237295.1). Taxonomy (GTDB): domain Bacteria; phylum Bacteroidota; class Bacteroidia; order Chitinophagales; family Chitinophagaceae; genus JADCRZ01. The sequence continues at coordinate 875 of CAXSIE010000407.1, forward strand.
CCCTCCGGTCATTACTGTTATTATTATTACTTCTCTGAAAGTTATTATTTCCGGGAGGTCGTGGCCCGCCCTGGTTAGGGTTACCCTGTCCTTGCGGTGGTCTTGGTCCACCCTGACCCTGGTTAAATCCTTGTTGTGGCGGTCTTTGAAATTGTCCCGGCGGTCTTGGTGGCTGCCCCTGTTGCCCGTTACCCGGCGGAGGTCCCTGCTGCCTGCTAAACGGATCACCTCTTTTTTCTACCGGTATTCTTTTCCGTTTTCTTTTTTCATCATTGGGTTTAGGACGTGTGTCATTGCTTAACGGCAATTGAATTTTACCCAGTATTTTTGGCCCTTCCAGTTTATCTGCCTTTATATTTTCAATAACAGGCATAGCAGGTCCTTCCGCTTCTACTTCTATAAGTTCAGGAACGGTTGCTTCGGGAATGTAAGGTGCTGCTATTGTTTCAATAACCGGCTCCTGGTAAGGGATCTCTGGAGCTTTTTCCGGTTCAACTTCTACAGGTTGTAATTGTTGAACAGGCTCTTCTATCTGAACCTGCGGTTCTTCTTTTATAATTTCCGGCTCAGCAACAACTTCCTGTATAACTTCTTCCGGTTTCTTTGGTTGAGGCCTGCGAGGCCTTGTGGAAGAATCAATAGCGCTAAGGTCAATTTTACTCAAAACTTTAGGCCCTTCAATTTCCGGTACTTCCAGGTTGGACAATTCCACCACTTCAGGTTGTTTAACAACCGGCTCTTTAATTTCAGGCTTTACTTCCGGTTTAACTTCAACCTTTACTTCAGGTTTTATGTCGGGTTTTATTTCCGGTTTAACTTCGGGCTTTTCTTCAATAGCAGGAACTACAACAGGTTTTTCTTCCTCTTTAACAATTTTTTTAGTTTCTTTCTTGAATACAATTTCTTCTTCGTCCCTTTTTTTCTTTGCTTCCACAGATCCGCCTCTTGGCAAATCAATTTGATCGCTTTTGATTTTTGCTACCTTATCGCTATTAAACTCCTGTTGCAAAGAACGATACATATCCTCGTTGAGTTTCGACGTAGGCTTTAAATCGTCTTTGGGAAATCCTTTTGCCACTAAAAAATCAACAAGGGTATCCTTACCGATGTTAAATTCTTTTGCGGCTGCCATAAGGCGTGGTGTAGTAACTTCTGACATTCGTATTTGTAAACTGTTTATTTTCTTTTTAATGTAATTGATCATCTGTAAACCCTTACTCATCATATAGCTCCCGGAGGATTTTAGCTTTCTATTTGTTCTAATTATGCTTTCAGGTAACCCTTACATAGAATAAATATCGTGCTTATTCAACTTTTGAAGTAACAAAGCTAAATTTTTAACCGGCTGTTCCTATTAATTTATCATATCCTGTTCAAATCTATTCTTTTTCAAACTCTGCTCTTAAAACTTTACGTACTTCTTCAATAGTTTCTTTTTCAAGATCAGTTCTTCTTTCTAATTCTTCCGAAGTTAAATTCAATACGCTCCTGGCTGTATCACATCCTATACGTTTCAATTCATCAAGAATCCAG
>CAXSIE010000407.1:2417-5327 GCA_964237295.1 uncultured Flavihumibacter sp.
ATCGTCTTCGAATTCTGCTTCCAATATGCGGCGTACATCGCGAACAGTTTCTTCTTCAAGATCGGTACGGCGAATTAATTCTTCAACTGAAAGTTCCAATACGCTTAATGCAGTATCGCAACCTACTTTTTTGAATTCCAGAATTACCCATTCTTCAATTTCATCGCTGAATTCTTCCAGGTCAATATCAAATTCTTCCGGTTCTCCTTCCGTATCACGGAAAACATCAATAGAATAACCGGTCAATTCCTGAGCCAGTTTTATATTTACGCCTCTTCGTCCGATCGCTAATGAAACCTGGTCAGGTTTCAGGTATACATCAGCATGCATTGTTTCATTATTCAGTTCCATACTGCTGATTTTAGACGGGGTAAGGGAACGTTGAATGAGCAGCTGCGTATTGTTTGTCCAATTGATAACATCAATATTTTCATTCTTTAATTCGCGTACAATGCCGTGAATGCGGCTTCCTTTCATGCCCACACAGGCACCTACCGGATCAATTCTGTCATCATAAGATTCTACGGCAACTTTTGCTCTTTCGCCGGGTTCCCTGACAATTTTTTTAACTACTATCAGTCCGTCAAAAATTTCAGGAACTTCTATTTCAAGTAATTTAGCAAGAAAAGATGGATGTGTGCGCGATAAAATAATAACAGGGCTGTTATTTTTTAGATCTACTTTTTTAACTACGGCGCGGATGCTTTCTCCTTTTTTAAAATAGTCCTGGGGTATTTGTTCGCTTTTTGGCAGAATCAGTTCGCCACCATCTTCATCCAGCAGTAAAATTTCTTTTTTCCAGACCTGGTACACTTCTGCGCTGATAATTTCTCCTACCCTGTCGTTGTATTTTTTTACAAGCACGTTTTTTTTAAGATCACTGATGCGGCTTGCGAGTGTTTGTTTGGCGGCCAGAATGGCGCGACGTCCAAAATCCATAATGTCAACACCTTCATATAATTCTTCTCCCACTTCAAAATCCGGTTCAATTTTAGTGGCATCCTTGTAAGCCACTTCGGCTAAGGGGTCTGCAACATCACCATCGGATACAATCATCCGGTGGCGGATAATTTCCAGGTCGCCTTTTTCGGCATTTACGATCACGTCAAAATTTTCATCGCTGCCATATTTCTTGCGTAGTAATGTTTTGAATACATCTTCCACTACTTTCATCATGGTAGGGCGGTCGATATTTTCCGCGTCTTTAAATTCCTGGAAAGCTTCAATGAGGTTAATACTTGCCATAACACATACATTTTAAATACCCTTGCCGGGAATAATCCGGAGGAAATTGTTTAAAAAACTACTTGAATTTTTGTTGTTTTTATGTTTTCGAATAAGAAGTTATGTTTGATCACTTCTTTTTTCCTTCCAATTTTTTCTTCTACTATAATTCCCTGGCCGGTTGCTGATTCAAGCTTTCCTTCCTTTTTCACACCATCTTTTAAAACTATTTCTACATTCCTGCCAATATTTTTCTGGTATTGCCGAAGGAGCTTAAGCGGTTCATCTAAACCAGGAGAAGATACTTCAAGGGAAAAATCGGCACCTGAAAACAGGGAACTTTCATCCAGCTGTTTATATAAAGACCTGTTTAATGCTACACATCTGTCAATAGTAACACCCTGATCTCCATCAATAAACAACTGTATGTTGTTAACCGGCAATATCCGGACTTCTACCAAAAAATAACCAGGGTCGTTGTCAAGCAGGTTATTCGCCATTGCCGATATTTCCTGTATCTGTGTTTCGTTCTTCATTTGGAAATAAAGAAGGGAACGTATGCCGTTCCCTTTCGTTTGATTCTTATGCTGAAACAAAGATATGATAATTACACTATTCCTTCCAAATTACCTATTAAATAAACATTAACTACTTCAATATATCAGGATTCTTTAACTTTGGTTCGTTATGCAATCAATACTGATAATACTGGGTATTTACCTGTTGTACAAATTTATGGTTGATTTTGTTATGCCCATTTATAAAACATCTAAAAGAGTTCAGGAGCAATTCCGTAACATGCAACAACGGGCTAATCCAAACGGAAATGGTACTCAATCCCCAGTTAATAATCCTGTAAAAGCCAGTTCTAAAGATTATATTGATTTTGAAGAAATTAAAGATTAGAAAGCCGGTTTTTATTGATTACCCTGATGATCAGCTATTTTTTGAACCACCTAGGAACGGAGCGGCATAAAGATCTTTCTGTTTGCTTTACGTTGCTAAAATTTTTTGTGCATAAAGGCCGCATTTATTTTAAAAGCCGGAAAGAGGCTTCCTTAACATCCTGGGAGTTGGTGCCTACAAATACTTTAAAGTCGCCCGGCTCCGCAGTCCAGTTCATATCCTTATCATAGAACTTCAGATCATCTATTGACAAGTTAAAGTGAAGCTGTCTGCTTTCGCCCTTTTTAATGAAGACCTTATGAAATCCGCGCAGTTCTTTTAAAGGTCTTGTTACGCTTCCTGTCAGGTCGCGGATGTATAGTTGCACTGTTTCTTCTCCATCATAGTTTCCCTTATTGGTAATTGTTATTCCTATATCCAGCTTTTCTGTTGCTGTAATTTCTGTTTTATTTAAGGAGAGGTTACCATATTCAAAGCTGGAATAACTCAATCCAAATCCAAAAGGGTAGAGAGGGGTATTTTGAACATCCAGGTATTTTGAGGAATATTTATTTGCAGGATCTATTGGCCTGCCGGTATTTTTTGCAGAATAACATACAGGTATCTGCCCGGTATTTCTCGGGAAACTAATAGTCAGTTTGCCGGAGGGGTTATAATCGCCGAATAGAACATCTGCAATAGCGTTACCAGCCTGCGTTCCAAGGAACCAGGTTTCAAGTATAGCATTAATATTCTCCTGCTCCCAGGGGAGTGTAAGCGGCCTTCCATTTGATAACACCA
>CAXSIE010000408.1:0-330 GCA_964237295.1 uncultured Flavihumibacter sp.
GCATCGTTCCAGCGGTACCGGTCGTTTGATTCATAGTAGCCATGTCCATTAAATGTGCCTTTATAAATGACACTGGAGGATGACAGGTTACTTCCTTTTGTAACACTGATGATCGCCGGAAAAGTATCACGTGGTTCCGTCCAGCTAATAGTAGCCTTTCCACCGCACGTGGAGGCAGTATCGATTATATTTTCCGGGCAGACGAGTGGTGGTGCAACGTTTACAAATTTCTGCACGCGGTTGTTAGCCTGGTCTGCTACATAAATATTTCCTGCTGCGTCAACAGCAATATTAACCGGGGCAGCAAGCTGGATATCTGCCGACCCGCTA
>CAXSIE010000408.1:342-5324 GCA_964237295.1 uncultured Flavihumibacter sp.
TTTCCGCCCGCTACGGTAATACCGTTGGAGGCTCCAGGCGAAAATTTTTGAATCCGGGCGTTGGCATTGTCGGAAACATAAATGTTTTCAGCAGCATCCACATAAACGCCATAAGGGTTTATCTGATTTGCTGCATTTCCAAAACCGTGACCGCCTGCTATTGTAATACCTGACGAAGCCCCGGGACTCCATTTCTGAATGCGCTGGTTACCCGCATCTGCAACATAGATATTGTCTGATGCGTCCACAAAAATATCGAACGGCGTATCGAACTGGCTGGCAGCGGAGCCGGTTCCGTGACCACCGGCCACCGTTACTCCTGTTAAGGCACCAGGAGCCCATTTCTGAACGCGATCGTTGCCATTGTCAGCAACATAAATATTGCCACTTGCATCAACAAAAACTCCTGTGGGATATTGTAATTGATTGGATAATGCTCCGGGCCCGTTTCCTCCGGCAACAGTGACGCCTGTTAAAGAGCCGGGAGTAAATTTTTGAATGCGCTGGTTATTAGGTTCAGCGGTATAGATGTTACCTGCCGAATCAACAAAAACATCAATAGGATAATCCAGTTGATTAATAGAAGAACCCAGGCCGTTTCCGCCGGCAACAGTAATTCCTGATGATGCTCCGGGAGCCCATTTCTGAATGCGGTTGTTATAGGTATCAGCAATGAAAACATTTCCGGTTGCATCCACAAAAACACCATTAGGTATAGCAAGCTGATTTGCCGCTGGTCCGTAACCGTTACCTCCTGCAACGGTAATGCCTTTTGCCATGGAGCCGGATGCAGCAGCAATTACAAATTTTTGAATGCGGTTATTAAACCGGTCGTCAACAAACATATTTCCCTTTGCGTCTATAACAACACTGGTTGGCGCATAAAGCTGATTGGAAGCAGACCCCGGTCCGAAACCACCTGCGATAGTTACACCAGACAAAGCGCCGGGCGCCCATCTTTGAATACGATTGTTTCCGTCGGCCACATAAACATTTTGTGATGCGTCTACAAAGATCCCCGATGGTGAATTCAACTGGTTGGCTGCGCCACCCTGACCATTACCTCCCGCCACGGTAATACCGGCAGAAGCGCCAGGCGCCCATTTCTGAACGCGATGGTTAGCACCATCAGAAATAAAAACATTTCCTGATCCATCAACAAAAACCCCATTGGGATAATTGAGCTGGTTAAGTGCAGATCCCTGGCCGGCTCCGCCGGCAACAGTAATGCCGGATAACGCACCGGGCACCCATTTTTGAATGCGATTGTTGTAGGTGTCAGCAATATAAATGTTACCCGCTGCATCAATAAAAACAGTAGTAGGGTAAGCCAACTGGTTAGCACCCGACCCATAACCGTTGCCACCAGCCACAGTTACGCCTGTAAACGCACCAGGCGCCCATTTCTGAATGCGATGATTCGGCTGGTCAGCCACATAAATATTTCCTGCTGCGTCAACAGCCACTCCAAGGGGATTATTAAGCTGGTTGGCTGATGACCCCTGGCCATTACCTCCCGCCACGGTAATACCCGATGAAGCACCGGGAGCCCATTTCTGAACGCGGTGATTAAACTGATCGGCAATGTAAAGATTTCCTGCTGCGTCTAAAGCAATTGAATATGGATAATCCAACTGGCCAGGTCCTGACCCGCTTTGACCGCCCGCAACGGTAACACCATTCTGTGCAAACCCTCCGGCATATGCAAATACAGCCATGCCGCCATGCAGCATCATACATAAAAAAGAAACAATAAAGAAGTAAATTTTTTTCATGAAACAACTTTAGTTGATTAATAAATTTATTGTTGAAGAATAATGATTATAATTCTTCCAGGAACGTTTTAGGGCACGTGTAAAAATCGAACTGCTTTGGTTCTGTGATACACTTCCATATCACAAACCTTAGCGATTCCTGACACTACATATTTTTATGAAATGTTGTAATAGATACTGACCTGCATGTTCAATAATTTTCCAAAAAATATAATGAATGGTATGCCCGGTTTGATAATTGGGAACAACTCCATCCTTTAAAATTGAATTGATAATTATAAAAACAAGTAATACGGAGATTAAACGGGAAGCAGATTGGTGCTAAAGCTATTAAACTCTTTTTACAATGCAAGTAGATTTCAAATAAATTTACTAAATGAATAATTGTTGTCGGAACTAAGCCGCTTTCTTGTGTTGATGCAGGAATAGGTTTATAAAATAAAATATTTAATGAACACTGAACCCGGACAAAAATTTTTTTCAGGTACCAGCGGCCTTGCGTTAACCATACCAAAGCGTTTATTTCCTCCAGCGTTCCAGGATAAATCCAGGCTGACTTATTATGCGTCCTTATTCAACAGTATAGAAATCAACAGCTCGTTTTATAAGGTACCTATGTCAGCAACCGTAAGTAAATGGTCTGAAGAAGTGCCGCATGATTTTAAATTTACATTCAAACTATGGAAATCAATTACACATAATAAAGGGCTTGCGTTCGATCCGAAAGATGTTGACCATTTTATTAAAACGATCGATCATGCGGGTGATAAAAAAGGATGCCTGCTGATCCAGTTTCCTCCTTCAATTACAATAGCAGACATAGATCAGCTTAAAAATTTATTACAGTGTGTTCGCAATGCAGACCCGCAGCAGCAATGGCTGACTACTGTTGAATTCAGGAACAGGTCATGGTACCGGCAGGAAGCTTATGATTTACTTCTTCATAACAATATCAGTTTGGTCATCCACGATCATCCATCTTCAGCAACTCCGTTAACTGATGTTGTAACCGAATTGATTTACGTACGGTTCCATGGCATTAATGGAGATTACAAAGGGGGTTATACTGATGATTTCTTAAAAGATCAGGCGATGCAGATTCACAAATGGCTGAAAGAAGGGAAAACGGTGTACGTTTATTTTAACAACACTATTGGTGATGCGGTAAAGAACCTGACGGATCTGAATGAATTTGTAATGAAGTAGCGCCGCAATATTCTTCAATTTATGTTACGTTAAAACACGCAAGCGCAGGAACGCCATATAAACCCCCATGGCATTTTTTAAAATAATAAGAATATTCATTACCTATTTTGTATGTTTAAGTATGGACAAGCAATTACCCGATGAACAGGAAAGCAAAAAAGGTTTCAGGCTTTATGGACTTTATTTTATAATAACCTGCGTTGTATTCGGTGCAGGCTATGCAACAGGAAATTATTTTTCCAATGTTAGCAATACTGAATTAAAGCAGACTGTAAAAACTCTGGAACAGCAAAATCAGTCACAGACAGACACTATCATTAAAATAAAACTGGAACAGAAAAACACTGTCATTTCTTTACAGGAGCCGGTTGATAGCATTAAACCATTGCAACACACCTCAAAGTAACACTTGGCTCTTTAACAAATAATATTGTTATCACTTAATTTTTTTGAATTTCGGGCACTGGCTGTAAGCGATCATAAGGTTAATGTTCGGAAAAGTTTAATGAAATTGTTACCGGCAGTTGAAAGCTGTTTCTACTGTGCTCCAAGTATTTGATTAAGATCAAGCATCCGGCCGAAATAAATCTGTTAAAGCCAGTTTCGCTCTACTGAAATGCATTTCCTTCGGATAGATATTGCGCAATTGCCCTAGAGATCGGCTGTCCTGTCTGGGTTTCAAAGTAACTGAAACCCGGACTTGGATTTACTTCAAAGCAGAACCACCTGCCATCATTGCATTCAAATAAATCTATGCCGGCAAGTGGCAGATGAAGTGCCTGGGAAAGAGCAATGCATTTTTCTCTTATTTTTTCATTTAGTTCTATGGGCACCAGGTCTGTTTTATTTCCGTCATTACTGCTATACCGATAGTCAACGCTATCTGACAGCGCTTTAATTGCAAATATTTCCTGACCAACCACATGAACCCTGTAATTAACCCCTTCCAACCTTTCCTGAAAAAGAGTAGGACAATATTGAATGTTATTTACGTTGGATGCCTGCTGTTCGTTAAAAGACTTCACTATGGATCGTACACCGCTGGCTGATTTATAAATTAAACCGGTAGCTGGTTTTTGAAAGCGATGTACTTCTGCCAGGCTATTAGTAATGAGTGTATCGGGCACCTCAAAAAAAGGCTGAATAATGCTGAGTTGGTAAGGCTTTGAACTGTTACTGCTCATAGCAGAAGCTTTGTTTAGCACACGCATATTACTTGTCTCTATCCAGTTATTTAACAACTTAAATGTAAGTGAATGTCGCTGGAAATCGCCTGGGGAAAGAGACTGTGCTTCAGGGATCTGCGAAAAATCAACGGCGCGGTTATAGATACCTAAAAAAGTGGAAAGATCATATGAATCTGCATTGATACTTATCTCACCTTTCATGATCCCGTTATGATAGTGTATTATTAGATCTACCTCTTCAAACTTTCTGGGATTTATTATTATAAAAGGAATGCTCAATTCCTCCAGGGCATCCGCCACCAGTTCAAAAGGCGAATCGCCCGGCATTCCATATAACATTACCATCTTATAATTGCAAAGCCAGTTCGTTTAAAAAATCGTTACCTATTCCCTTAAAGGTTGGCATTATATTAACACCTGTAAAGGCAAAAGTATCCGGAGAGGTTTGTTGTACATATATTTCAAGAATACGTTCATTGGATAAGCTACCGAGCGTCAGACACGATGCTGATAGTGCGGGGTGAATAAAACTTCCCGTTCCAAAGCACCTGCCGTTAAAAAACAAAACAGACTCACTTTGTCCGAACAGGTAGTTATCTGTATTTTGGAGTAACTTATTTTCATAAAGTAACTCACCTGTTTTGAATCCGGCTTTTTCTGCCAGTTGCATCCATTCTAGCTGAGATCGTAATTGTCCGCACAACCCCATTCCAGATGATTTGTTAAATATCTGGTTGGGGAAAATAGAAAATAAGAAAGTAAAAAGTAATTTTTGTTTCATTGGGTTGGGTTATTTTTTTTTTTAGAAATGTAC
>CAXSIE010000409.1:0-2021 GCA_964237295.1 uncultured Flavihumibacter sp.
CCTTTCTTGAATCAACTACAACTGTTAGATCTAAATGTTGACCCATTAGCGCCACGAATGTTGGAATAAAGTCAGCACTTCCTACTGGTACTAAAGACCATTTATCATCAAGATGTTTTCGATTAATAGATTTTAAATGATCCGATATGCTGCTAAGGTATGTAAAGTCAGACGTTCCCTCCAGTATCAAATTATTTTTGCTTATAAATAAATTTTGTACTAAATCGTAGCCTAGAGCGGCTTGAAGAGGAAACAATGTATCTGGATCAGTAGTTAATACGTCTTCAGTTATCTTGGTCCCATTATCTCTGTCCTTTTCCTCCACAATTCGTACCCTTTCCAAATGATCTGGCGGCACCATAAAGGGAGAGTGAGTTGAATAAATAACTTGTCTATTGTTAGCTAATCTTTCTTTTATAAATCTTAAAAAGTCGGCTTGAGCTTTTCCATGAAGCCCTAAGCCAGGTTCATCAAGAAGGATTATTATAGAATCGTCTTTATATTCATACTCAGAGAATGCTGCCAAAAATGAGAAGAACCATTGAAAGCCGGTCGAATGTTCATTAAAAGGAAGGCTTAAAGAGTGCCTATTGTCATAAATTCTTATCTTGAGTTCGTCTAAAACAGTAGTTTTACCGGTTGGTAAATTTTCAATAGCTAAGGTGATATCTGGAGCAACTCTTAACTCCTTATTTTGACTCCAGTATTTCAAAACATCTTCCGTGAGGGAATTCGCAACGTTCTCTAATTCTCTTTTTCTTCTTTCATAATCAGCATTCATTAAGTATTCGTCGTCAGCTCCAGCCATCCTTAGTAACGAGAGGGCTGTTAATTCATCGTCAGTAAGTGATGCAGGGTTAGCTTTTAAAAGCTCCTTAATCTTTACCGTGTAAGGCAAGGAACTATATTTATCGAAATATATAAATTTTGGAATAATTGGAAGCAACGTTTTTTTAATTTCAATAATTAGAGTATTACTTGGAAAAACCTTTTTTATTTTTAACTGTAATGTTTTTAATGTTTCTTCGTCTTCTTCGCTTTCAGACTCCAAAAGGGTTTCTACCTGAGTCTTAAGTTCTTTTATATTGCTGCATTTCATAAACAGTTCATCGGCTTGCGCAGAAAATACCAAATCATTAAGCAAAAACTCAACAGGTGCTTTAAAGTTTAAGTTAGGTTCTACATCTAATTCATTTCCGTAAGATCTACTAACAGTAATTATATCATCAATAAAAATTCCTTTTCCGTATATAAGTTCTAGGTCTAAAATTGTACTCGGTTGTAACTGGAACTTTGCAGTCACCGGTTTTAATTCCTCTAATTTTAAACCCATCCTTCTGTCTTTCTTTTCTAACCATGCTGGATATTGATCTTCTACTTTAAATTTCACATTCTCCCTGAATGGATTCAGCCTGTATAAAGAGTGTAAGAAAGAAGTTTTTCCAGATTCATTTTTACCTACTAAGCATGTAATGTCAACTTCAATTCTCACTGGAGTCGAGTCTACTATGCTTCTAAACTTTTCAACGATTACATTAATTAGCTTCATAATAAAAAAACAATTTAAAGTTCCCGCACACGTTACCGCAATAAAAAACCGGCTTACCAATCAATTGATTTATGAGCCGGTTTAAGAAAAAGTGGAGGTCCCGAGCGGATTCGAACCGCTGTAGAAGCTTTTGCAGAGCTTAGCCTAGCCACTCGGCCACAGGACCTTTTTAAGAGGGTGCGAAAATAAGAAATTTTAAATAAACCAGGAAATTGGTTTATCACAGCTGTTTAATCCCGTTAAACACATCAGATGATGAATTGCATTAAATTACACAACAAACTCCCATTATGCAACGCATTGCAGAGTCTGAACTTATTATCAATTCCCGCGGCGCGGTTTACCATCTTGACGTAAGACCCGAAGAATTAGCTACCACCATCATCACCGTTGGCGACCCGGACCGCGTAATACAGGTAAGCAAACACTTTGATAAATCCGAATCAAAATCCCGGCACCGCGAATTCGTTAC
>CAXSIE010000409.1:2031-5313 GCA_964237295.1 uncultured Flavihumibacter sp.
CGGCAATAAAAGGATCTCTGTAGTATCTACCGGTATCGGCACTGATAACATTGATATCGTATTAAACGAGCTGGACGCCCTGGTAAATATCGACTTCGAAAGCAGGACCATCAAAAAAGAACTTACCACACTTAACATCATCCGCATCGGTACCTCAGGATCACTCCAGAAAAATATTCCAGTAGACAGCTATGTGGCTTCAACATACGGACTGGGTATCGACAACCTGCTCAATTTTTACCGGCATGATAATAATGAAGAGGAAAAACAACTGGTACAATCTTTCATAACACAAACACAACTGCATAACCGGTTTGCTCACCCTTATATAAGTGGCTGTAGCGCATCACTGCTGAAACACTTTGTTGAAGACTTCCATCATGGTATAACCGTTACCTGTCCTGGTTTCTATGGTCCGCAAGGACGTGTGCTGCGCTTAGGGCTCAGCAACCCGGAACTTATTGACAGGTTAACCCATTTCAGCTTCGGACAACACCATATCACCAATTTTGAAATGGAAACTGCCGGCATTTACGGACTTGGAAAATTACTGGGGCACCATTGCCTCAGCCTTAATGCCATTGTAGCTAACAGGATCGCAAAAGAGTTTTCAACCGATGCCCATGCGTCGATGGAACGGCTGATCAAACAAACATTGCAGGTAATTGAAAGTTTATAAAATTAAGGAATGCCGAAGTTTCTATCTGTTGTGAGGTTTACCATATATTGAAGCATTCATTCTATCTTTTATATACGCTGTGCTTAAAAAACACTTATAAAATCAGCAATTCAATATGTAACTTCATACTTAATGTAACACTTGTTCAATAAAAGACTTCCGCTTAAACATGAACATACACTTCTTCAAATACCAGGGTACCGGCAATGACTTCATAATAATGGATAACCGCAATCATGAATATGATTTCCTTAGCCGGGAACAAATAAGTTTTTTATGCGACCGCAGATTCGGCATTGGCGCGGACGGACTCATGCTGCTAAACCTGAAAACAGGTTATGATTTTGAAATGAAATATTATAATTCAGATGGTAATGAAAGCAGCATGTGCGGAAATGGCGGACGATGCCTGGTAAAATTCGCTCATTATTGTGGTATCCATAAAGCCGGTTATCATTTTTCAGCCATCGATGGCGACCATGAAGCGGAAATAAATGGTGAAATAGTTAGTCTTAAAATGAAAGATGTGGACCGGGTTGAAGACTATCACGGGGATTACATATTGGATACCGGCTCCCCTCATTATGTAAAAATAGTTGCCGAGGTAATGAACCTCGATGTTTTTCAAAAAGGCAGGGAAATCCGCTACAGTCATCTTTTTGCCGATAAAGGCATCAATGTGAATTTTGTAGAACAGCAGGATGAAGATGAAATTTTTGTAAGAACTTATGAACGTGGGGTAGAAGCCGAGACCCTAAGTTGCGGCACCGGCGTTACGGCAAGTGCGCTAGTATGTTATCACAATGAAAATGGCTTTAACAGTGTGGTGGTTAACACCAAAGGAGGGAAACTCTCGGTAGAGTTCGACAGAATTAACAAAGGTTCTTATCATAATATCTGGTTGTCGGGCCCGGCGCAAAAGGTGTATGAAGGCACGATTCAAATCAAACAACCGGTTGAAGCTTAGTATGGTGTAACCATAACTGATGCTTTTACTATCAGCTGTAAGCTATCAGGAGGAACGCTTACTCCGCATTAGCTCCTGATAGCTGAATGGTGACAGCTATTTTTTTTACCCATCTGCTATTTTTTCTCTTCCCTACTTTCAAACTATATTTGTTGAACTGTGATACAGTACTTCAAAAATATTAACCACCAGACCATAGCCATTGACAGTCCTGATTCAGGAGCCTGGGTAAATGTATTGCCACCCCTCAAGCAGGAAGAGTTTTCCGAATTATCTACTGGTTTGGATATACCCCTCGATTTCCTTACTGACTCTCTGGACATTGATGAACGTACCCGCTTTGAAGAAGAAGACAATGTTAAGCTCATTGTGATCAAAACACCCACAGAGAATAACTCTTTTAACGAAAGCGACGCATTTTATATCACTATTCCCATCTGCATTATACTTACGCATAACCAGATTGTAACAGTGAACTCATTCGAAAATGCGGCCATCAAAAAGTTTCTCAGTACGTTTCAAAACCGCCATCCTGATAATCGCAAGATGATGGTATTGAAGATTTTTGAAAAAGTTGTTCAGAACTTCCTGGATTATCTAAAAGAAATCAACCAGCGCAGGAATATCCTGGAGCAAAAGCTATATGCCAGTAACCGGAATGAGCAACTGCTGGACCTGATGCGCATTCAAAAAAGCCTTGTATACTTTATAACGGCGCTTCGCTCTAACGAACTGCTATTGATGAAGCTGGAACGGACTAATTTCCTTGCCTTAAATGATGAAGAGCGGGAATTTCTTAATGACCTGATCGTAGATAATTCGCAGGCCCTTGAAATGGCAAACATATATACCAATATATTAAGCAGCACCCTCGATGCCTATGCCAGCATCATTGCCAATAACCAGAATGATGTATTGAAACGTTTGTCGGTAATCACCATTGTGCTCACCTTTCCCGTACTGGTAGCCAGCATTTATGGCATGAATGTGCCTATTCCTTATGCCCATTCACCTTTTGCTTTTTATATACCGGTGCTGTTGTCGTTGGTTATATCCCTGGTGATAGGCTGGTTCTTCCTTAGAAAAAAATTATTTTAACTGATGCAGTTATTTAACATTCGTGTTTACGGAATTTTACTGGGAGAAAACAACAGTGTTCTCGTTAGCGATGAATATATAAGAGGGAAGTATTACACCAAATTCCCCGGTGGCGGACTGGAGTTTGGCGAAGGCACAAGGGATTGCCTTAAAAGGGAATTCAAAGAAGAAATGAACCTGGATGTATCAGTCACCGATCATATTTATACCACAGACTTTTTCCAGATCTCGGCATTTAATCCGGGGCACCAGATCATCTCCATTTATTATTTTGCTAAAGCCCTTGAACCCATTACCTGCGCGTTAAGAGACAAACCCTTCGACTTTGACGAAGGCCAGCTGGTTATTTACAAGGAAAAAAATGAGATTGAGACCTTTCGGTTTATTCCCTGGCTGGATTTTACGGATGAAGCGGTTACATTACCTATTGATAAAGTAGTGGCCAAGATGTTGAGAAACCTGGTTTAGTTAGCTATTGTATACTTTTTTTAACACAGAGTCCTTCGTGAATTTAAAAATTCAAACCTCAACATTAGAT
>CAXSIE010000410.1:0-336 GCA_964237295.1 uncultured Flavihumibacter sp.
CTATTGCTTCCGCTAAAAAGTCAATCGAACTTTCCAAAGAGGCTAAGAATAGTGATTATGTAAGGTTGAATGAAAAGCTGATTGCTTCTTTGAAGTAGGTGAGCGTTTGTATTGATTTTTTTAACGCAGAGAATTACATTTTCGATTGCTTAATAGTATCAATCAAAACTTCTAAAACAGATTTAACAGCATCATAAGTTGCTGGATCGGAAATTTCTCCCTGGCTGTTAAGCTTTGATCTTACAAATGAAATAAGTAAGGCAGCTCCTTCAGACAGGTTGGTAGATAAGGCAGTAAGGGTAAGTCGCAATGAAGCATACGCTTTGTCACCACCCG
>CAXSIE010000410.1:363-3964 GCA_964237295.1 uncultured Flavihumibacter sp.
TGCAGATAAATATGCCGTCAGCATCGGCAAGCCTTCGGCGAAAATCTATCACCGGCTCAGACGCGTTATCGCTATCATCAAAATGGGGAAGCTCGCCCAGCCTTTCATATATATTGAAATCAACATAGTCAGGCGCCATTGAGGCAACAGCTTTTATAATATGTACACTCGAAGCGTTTTTGCGAAGGCTTCCTGCGATTGCCAGGATTTTTATGCTGTTATCCATCTTTTGAATTTAAGTGAGGTTGACTTTCTGCTCTCTTTTTAAAAACATTTGTATAAAAAATGCCATCAGCGCAGTTCCTATTGAACCAATTGCGTTCAGCCACAGGAAACTTATAGAAGACAGGCCCTCGATAAACCGGTTAAGGATACCCGGAATATTTTCAACAACTGCAGGAAATTTTTGAGTGATCCATGGCCATATAAATGATAGTATGATGATAATTTCAACCAGCACTGCACTTATGAAAACCGCATTGCCATTGATATTTTTCATATAAAACGCAACAATAAAAATTCCAAGTATCACCCCATAAAATAAAGACCCTAATACATTCACCGCTTCTATTAAACTACCCATATTGCCGGCAAACTGGGCCACAATAATGCTGAAGATCCCCCACGCAAACGTATACCATTTTGATATTTTATAATCATGTGCTTCACTGCCTTCTTTATTTACAAATTTCTTATGAATGTCAACAACGGTGCTGGATGCCAGTGAATTCAGTGCCGCTGCAATGCTTCCCCAGGAAGCCAGGAATATCACTGCAATCAAAAGACCTATCAATCCCTTTGGCATATAATCTACCACAAAACGAAGAAAAATATAATTGGTGTCGTTATAGTCGCCTTTAACATCATCCTTTTTCAGGATATTTTTAAAGTTGTTCCGAAGATTTTCAGTTTCAGCGTTTACCTTTTTCAACGCTGAAGCCGATTGTGCTGTGTTCTTTCCTGTTTTATAGTCATCAATATAATTCGCTACCAGCTCTTTCTTTTGTGCAGAAAAACGGACGTATTGTTGCTGGATAATTTGCAATGAATCTTTGTAGGACGAAGAGGCAACTTTCACTACCTGTGTTTCGTTAAAAAAAAGCGGTGCCTGGTTGAACTGATAAAATGTAAATACCAGAGCGCCTACCAATAGTATCAGAAATTGCATGGGCACTTTAACCAACCCGTTCATTAATAAACCGATGCGGCTTTCTGCAATGGTTTTAGCAGTAAGGTATCGTCCTACCTGGCTTTGGTCCGTGCCAAAATAAGACAAGGCAAGAAAAAATCCGCCGATCACGCCGCTCCAGATATTATACCGGTCATTCCAGTTAAAACCTTTGTCAGTATTTCCGGTAGTGATGGCATTTAATTTACCCAACCGGCCGCTTACTTTAAGCGTATCTACAAAATTAATCCCTCCCGGCAGCAGGTGCACTACCATGTAAGCTGTTACCAGCATACCTATAAAAATAATAACGAATTGTATTTGCTGTGTATAGGCTACCGCCCTGGCGCCACCGCTAACCGTATAAATAATTAATAATCCACCCATGAAGATATTGGTCCAGTAAATATTCCAGCCAAACAAAGAAGAAAGAATTATAGAGGGTGCGTATACACTGATACCGGTAGAAAGACCCCGCTGTAATAAAAAAAGAAAAGATGTAAGCGTTCGTGTTTTTACATCAAAACGGTTTTCAAGGTATTCATAAGCCGTGTACACTTTTAATTTATGAAAGATAGGCACGAAACTGATGCATAATACTACCATCGCCAGCGGTAGTCCGAAATAATACTGAACAAAGCGCATTCCATCCGTATAAGCCTGACCTGGAGCGGAAAGAAAGGTAATAGCGCTGGCCTGGGTTCCCATAATGCTCAATAAAATCAAATACCAGGGCATAGTGCGGTTACTTAGAAAGTATCCGTCAAGATTCCTGGTAGTTTTGCTTTTATACAAGCCATAGGCAACAATCCCGATTAACGTAACAGCAAGTACTATCCAATCCGGTTGACTCATGCAAAATAATTAGTGAAAAAAGAAAACAGTATTATCAGCATTACCAGCACCAGGATCACAAAAGCATACCACTGGTTCCAGGAATGAAATACAGGTACTTTTTCTTTTATGGCATCTTTCATATGATCATTTACCTTTTGAAGAAAGTCCGAAAGCAAGCAGTCCTAAAACAACGCCAATCAACAATCCTAAAGGCACGCGCTTGATAAACAATCCGATTACCAAACCTACAATAATTACGATCGCAATACTTATACTACGCCTTTGTTCCGATGGATTGCTCATAAATGTTAATTCTGGCTGTAAACCTAAACACTAATTCCGATTAACTTCTATTTTTTTAACTACCGAGTTAAGCCGGAGAATGAAGAGGTTACAGAGAGGCGCTTCCTCTGTGTAACCTCTTCTTATTCTCCGGCATTTCATCAGTGGTTAAAAACTTTTAGAACCCTTTCAATTTATTCAATCCGATCAAATTAGCCAGTAACCTGTACGCCCCGGGAACACCAGCGGGCAACTCCCGGTAAAACACCAACCCGGTATAAACAAAAATCCCTTTACCATATTTAGTAATGATCAGGCTTCCTTCATCTTCAGTTTCATCAGGGTCCTTCATAGAAAAAATCGTTTCATAATGACTGTCCCATCCCTGGGCGTGGTAAATACTGCGCTCCTGAACCCATCCTTCAAAATCGGCCGCCCCAATTTTATTAGGAAAATTCAGTACCTGGTGCTGTGGTTTTAATATTTTCATTTTAGCTTTCTCATCGGTCACCCGGTTACGTGAGATGTTAAACGGATACGGACCTATCTTAGCTTTTATCGGGCCTATCTGGTTGGAAGTATTATACTGCACAATAAGGTTTCCACCCTCCTCAATATACCGCATCAGTTTTCCATAATTCGCATTCAGTGATTCTCTTATATTATAAGCCCTGACACCCGCAACGATAGCATCAAATTGGGACAGGTTCAGGTTAGCAAGATTGTTATCATTAAGCATGGTGACATCATAACCCATCTGGATCAAAGCCGCAGGCACATAATCCCCTGCTCCTTCAATATAGCCGATTCTTTTTCCAGCAATTTTAAGATCCAGTGTAACAATATTAACATCCGGCTTCTTGAAATAAGTAATGTTAGGTATGTGATCATAATTTATGGAACGAAGGGAACTGCTGAAGGTTTTACCATTACTGCTAACAATACCGGTAATTGTTTGTGTTCCGTTTGTTCTTTCTTTTACAATAGGAGTAACACTTACAGGGAAATCAGTTTCACTGCCTTTTTCCAGCTTTGGAACAGAGCCGTTGCCTATATTATCGGCCTGCCATTGTTTGCTGTCGGAAATAGAAAGCCTCGGAGAGGTTATGTCTTTTAAAGCCCGTACCGAAAAATGCATATTCTGGGCAACAGGGGCTGCTGATATCAACAAACTTTTATCGGCGGTTATTAATAAAGGCGGCACCACTATCAAAGGCTCATACAATTCACCTTTTACCGGATCTGATATCTTTTGTTTTACAGGGCGCATTATGGTAAAATCGCGCCCCTCGATGTTTACAATAAATCGCGCAT
>CAXSIE010000410.1:3974-5306 GCA_964237295.1 uncultured Flavihumibacter sp.
CAAGCGGACGATTCAAGACCGTATCAATATTTTCCAGTGTAATACTTTTAATAGTAACACTGTTTCCATTGCGATTATTTAAAAAGAAGGTTATTGGTAAAGAGTCTTTTTGAACAGCCAGGTGTTCGGTGGTAGTGGCTTCTATCCACAGGGCGCTGCATGCTTCAATAAGCCGCTGGATTTCTTTTAACTTTTGAGGTTTCCAGTAATCATCATCCAATGCTTCTACATTTTTATACAATTCCACCAGGGCTTTCACTGACTTGCCCGGTTCAAAAAGGGAATAACTGCTAATGATGCCATCTACCTGTTGCTGTATGTTACTGCCACCTTTCACCCGGTTCCAGGAAACGTCCACTCCTTCCAGGAGGTCTTTTTTGGGCGCATCGCCTTTCCATACAGAAAAGTATTCCGGCGCTTCCCCTCGCTGGAGCAGTTGTCCAAAGCCCTGGCTCTTGTGCTGGCTGCGGCTTTCGGCAGCTATCTCTCCATAACCTTTGGCTAAAATAGGGTTAAACATTCCCACATCTATTTTAAACTGGTCTTCGCTGGTGGTGTTCGTTCCCCCGAAGTTGAATGTGTTCCAAAGTATGCGTTTGGCCTGCCAGGGTTTTACATATTTTAACTGCTCCGGAAATTTTGCCGGGTCGGCGGCAGCGGTGAAAGCCTCCACGGCAAGCACGGCAGAAGCTGAATGGTGCCCGTGACCTGCGCGACTGTCCTGCGGGAAACGCGTGATAATAATATCCGGATGAAATTTACGTATCACCCAAACAACATCTGAAAGTATCTTATCCTTGTTCCAGAAAGTGAGGGCTTCTTTGGTACTCTTTGAAAAACCAAAGTCGAATGCTCTTGAAAAGAACTGTTCGGCGCCATCTATCCTTCTGGCAGACAATAATTCCTGGGTGCGTACCAGTCCTAATTCAACGCCCTGTTCATTGCCGATCAGGTTTTGCCCGCCATCGCCGCGGGTAAGCGATAAATAACCGGTGCGATACAATTTTCCTTTGGCGAAATAAGCCAGCAAGCGGGTATTTTCGTCGTCAGGATGTGCAGCAACATACAGCACCGAACCAAGGACATTTAATTTTTTCAATCCCAGCAATATGTCTGAGGAAGATAAAGCCTGCGGTGTCTGGGCCTTTATTTGTAAGGATGATAAGAAAAATAAAACAATAGCAATTTTATGCATAATCGAAATTAATATTGTTGAGTATGACAGAAATTGGATTTACATTTTGCATTTTAAAGTCTTTAATAGCAGCTTAACTTATAACCTTACTGCCCCACCATAAACACGGCGTTACAGAACAATAACTTCCCGGTTTC
>CAXSIE010000411.1:0-5297 GCA_964237295.1 uncultured Flavihumibacter sp.
TGTGGATGTTTCCGTCTATCCTGGTACTGCATCCAGAAATGGCAAGGTCAATTGTTGAATACCGCTATCAACGCCTGGATGCCGCAAAGAGAAATGCTTTCAATCATGGTTACAAAGGCGCCATGTTTCCCTGGGAAAGCGCTGCATCGGGGGTGGAAGAAACCCCTGTCTGGGCCCTGAGCGGACCCTTTGAACATCATATCACCGCATGTGTTGGCAATGCCGCCTGGAACTATTATTGTGTTACACAGGATAAAAACTGGCTCAGGGAAAAAGGCTGGCCCATAATAAAAGAAACGGCAGACTTCTGGGCAAGCAGGGTAGAAAGAAACGGACCGGGAAAATACGATATCAAAAATGTGGTAGCCGCCGATGAATGGGCGGAGAATATTGACAATAACGCTTTCACGAACGCGGCAGCAAAGGCTAACCTGCGAAATGCTGTAGAAGCCGCCAAAACATTAGGTCTGGTTCCGGATGATGACTGGACGAATGTTGCCAATAATATACCTATCCTGAAAATGGAAAATGGAGTTACCAGGGAACACGCCAGCTACAAGGGCGAAGGTATTAAACAGGCCGATGTAAACCTGCTTGCTTATCCCCTGAAAGAAATAACCGACCCTAAACAAATATCAAAAGACCTCTCTTATTACGAAACAAGGGTGCCCAACCAGGGAACGCCTGCCATGACACAAGCCATTTTTACTTTATTATATGCCCGTTTGGGAGATGGAGACAAAGCCTTACATTTCTTTAAAGACGGGTATCTGCCTAACCTGGTACCGCCTTTCCGGGTGATTTCAGAAACGAAAGGCGGAACAAATCCTTATTTTGCTACCGGGGCAGGTGGTTTGATCCAAAGTATGCTGATGGGTTTTGGCGGACTGGAAATAACGTCAAAAGGAATAATTCAGGTAAAATCAAAATTACCAAAGGAATGGAAAAGCATTACTATTACAGGGGTTGGCACAGATAAAAAAACATACACTATAAAATAATAAAGGGTTTTACGAGTTAAGATGCCGGCGCCTATATCCGAACCTACATGTGGCGCTTCCGGGAAAGCGATACAAAGCGAAATGTTGTATTGAAACAAAACAACAATTGAAGCACCGCGGAACTGGAAACAAGATGCTGACTTTTGAAGTTTCAGATTTCAGCACCTCCCCATACAAACACAGGCTTCGGAATATATTTTAAATGCCTGCGAAAAATTTAACAGCAATTCAAGAATAACCGGTCAATATATATGATAACCATCATCCATACATCTAAACTCACCATATTATTAGTAGCGGGTTTACTTGGTTTTACCCTTCCTTGTATCGCACAAAATCAAAAACCCGATTCGTTAAAGCCAAAATTTTTAAACCTGCCACTGGTAACTGATATCTTTACGGCTGATCCTTCGGCTCATATATTTGAAGGAAAAATTTATATCTACCCCTCCCATGATATAGAAGCAGGAATTAAAGAAAATGATAACGGCGATCATTTCGATATGAAAGATTATCATATTTTCTCCCTGGAAACCATCACGGGACCCATCATCGACCATGGAGTAGGATTGGATGTAAAAAATATTCCCTGGGCGAAAAGACAGTTATGGGCTCCCGATGCGGCTTACAAAAATGGCGGTTACTATCTCTATTTCCCTGTTAAAGACAAAAATGATATTTTTAGAATTGGGGTGGCTACTTCTTATGCTCCTGCGGGTCCGTTCAAAGCTGAATTACAACCCATACCAGGAAGTTTCAGTATTGATCCGGCTGTTTTTACAGATTCAGATGGAGACTCTTACATGTATTTCGGAGGAATATGGGGTGGCCAACTCCAACGATGGAGTACAGGTAAATACGACTCGGCAGGAAAAGAACCGGCAGACGATGAACCTGCGTTATCTGCAAAAGTGGCAAAGATGAGTAAAGACATGCTGCAATTTGCCGAAGCGCCAAGAGAGGTAAAGATCCTTGATAAAAATGGCAACCCCCTGTTAACCAAAGATCACGACAAAAGATTTTTTGAAGGTTCCTGGATGCACAGGAATAATGGGAGGTATTATTTTACCTACTCAACCGGAGATACGCACTTCCTCGCCTATGCGATCGGTGATAATGCTTACGGTCCGTTTACTTATCAGGGAATTTTTTTGAAACCTGTACAAGGGTGGACAACCCATCATTCCATTGTCAAGTATAAAAACAGATGGCTACTTTTTTATCATGACACCGAATTATCAGGAAAAACGCACCTGAGAAATATTAAAGTAACCGAACTTGTTCATAATGCGGATGGTTCCATCCAACTGATAGATCCTTTTGTTAAATGATGCTATCAGCCGTCTGCTTAACATAACAATAGTAATGGAAGCCTGCAACAAATTTCCCTGACCGGTGTTTAGAACGCTTAACTCATTACCTTATTAAAATAATTAATCTTATCTTATTTTTGAACTTATGGAAGATAAAACGGCTTTTCTTTTTGATATGGATGGTACCATGATGGATAATATGCAATACCATCTACAAGCCTGGGAAAAAGTGATAGCAGAAGAAGGCTCTAAACTAAAGGGCAGCGATGTTTCCAAGCAACTGTATGGTAAAAACACCGAAATACTCGCTAGGCTGTTGAGCAATAAAAAGTATCCGATTGAAAAACTTAAAGAGATATCCGCTAGAAAAGACAGCATATACCGCCAGTTATATTCACCGCACATCAAATTAATTCAAGGCTTTAGAGAATTTCTGGCTGATGCGAAACACCAGGATGTATTGTTGGCAATTGCCAGTGGCGGTGCAGCAAAAAACGTTGACTTTGCCCTCGACAAACTTCAGATACGCCATTATTTTAATGTTATAGTAGGTGGCGCCGATGTAAAAACCAGCAAACCTGACCCTGAAACTTTTCTAAAAGCAGCAGAACAACTAAAAGTATTGCCTTCTGATTGTATTGTTTTTGAAGACGTGCCAAAAGGAGTGGAAGCTGCGCAGAATGCCGGTATGAAAGCTATAGTGATGCTGACCTCTCATCAAAAAGAAGAATTTGAGCCTTATTCAAACGTTATTCAAACAATTACAGATTATAGACTTTTAAATGTTCAGGAATTAATATATCTTGTCGCCCGCGAATAAGAATGGTGAAAAAATTTGCTTCCATATTTTTTTTAAGTATCCTCCTGTTTAACTGGATAGGATACCGTCTGTTATCTTCACTATTAGAAGAAAAAGCAAATACTGCATTTATAGCATCCCTGGACAATAATCAATACAATGATGATGATCTTATTACAATAAAACTGCCTTCCAATATTCCCTATTACACCAATTCAGATCATTTCAACAGGATGGAGGGAGCGATTGAGCTTAACGGTAAACAATATAACTTTGTGAAATGCCGTATGTACCGTGATTCAATAGAATACCTCTGCATACCAAATAACTACAGAACAAAACTTACTAACGCCCGGAATGAATTTTATAAAGTAGTCAATGATCTTCAACATTCTTCTCAAGGCAAAAAGTCAGGAAACACCGAAAGCATCAAGAGTCTCTTGTCAGAATATTACCAGGAAAATAATTCCTGGGGCTTTTCTTCTTATTCAACTGATAAATCAATAACATCCTCCGTTTTTGTTTTCTTTATCTTAAAGCCTTCTCTTTTACCCGGCGAGCTTCCACCTGACGCCTGTTAGTATTCCAGAATATTTTATTATGCGCTTCAGGGAGCATAACTCCTGATCTTCAGAAGAAATTATTATTATGATAAGATTGACCGCTATTGTAGCAATCGTATTATTGCTGCAATCGTGTAAAAATTCCGGTAACTACCAGGCGTTTACGCACGATCCGTTATTGTATTGCAAAACAGTGAAAAAACTTAACGATATAGTACTGGAGAATAATTTTCCACCTATGATCGGCTCCCGCAATTATGCGTATGCAAATATTGCCGCTTATGAAGTTATTGCCTCCGGTGATGATAGCGATTACCAGTCTTTGGCAGGGCAGATCAGGAGTTTGCCTGCTATCAGCCGCTGGAATAAGGGTAACATTGATTACCCGCTGGCCGCAATACTGGCTTTTACCAAGGTGGGTAATGCAGTAACTTTTCCTGAAGGCAGCATGATGGAATACTATGACAATATATTAAAAGAAGCTGATAGTGCCGGTATGCCAGATGACGTGCTTAACAATTCCAAAATGTATGCAGACCAGGTTGTAGACCAGATTTTGACCTGGGCTAAAAAAGACAACTACGCCCAAACCCGTTCTGCAGAAAAGTATACCGTTACCGATGAAGATGGCAGGTGGGTGCCCACACCGCCCATGTATGCGCAAGGCATGGAAGCCCACTGGAGAGAAATACGCACGCTTATACTTGATTCATCGTCTCAATGCATGCCCGGACGTCCGCCTGTTTTTAACATAAAGGATTCCACCAGCCGTTTTTACCGGTTGTCAAAAGAAGTTAAAATGATGGGTGACAGCCTTACCAAAGAGCAAAAGCACATTGCTGATTTCTGGGATGATAATCCTTTTAAAATGAATGTCAGTGGCCATGTAATGTTTGCTACTAAAAAATTTTCGCCTTCCGGCCATTGGATGAATATCGCAGGTATTGCTGCTATAAAATCCAAAGCTGATTTTAATGCTACCGTATATGCTTATGCTAAAACATCCATAGGCCTGTTCGAAGGATTCATCAGTTGCTGGGATGAGAAATACCGTAGTAATTATATCAGACCTGAAACAGTTATAAATAAGTTTATGGATCCTGAGTGGAGACCTTATATACAAACTCCTCCATTTCCTTCTTATACCAGCGGTCATTCAGTGATATCGGCAGCAGCGGCGGAAGTGATGACTGATATTTACGGTGATAAATTTCGTTATACCGATACTTCTTCCATTGAATTTGGAATTGCGCCACGCTCATTCAATTCTTTCCATGAAGCATCGTTGGAAGCCGGCCTCTCACGCGTATATGGAGGCATACATTTCCGCAGTGATATTGACAGCGGATATGTTCAGGGTGTGAAGGTTGGTAAGTTAGTAGTAGACCGTCTTAAAATGCGAAAAACAAAAACACTTGCAGTAGCCTCTTATCATTAATATAACAAACAGATTAATTAATTAATTCAAACAATTACAATGAAAAATATTTTTATACTCTTTCTAGTTACTACAGTCTTTATTCAGCAATCCCGGTCGCAAGGTTGTGTAGCTATCAAAAGTAACGGCGCTATTTGCATGCTTACACATCCTGATGAAACTGTAAATACAAAAGGAGGCTGG
>CAXSIE010000412.1:0-2803 GCA_964237295.1 uncultured Flavihumibacter sp.
CTAAACCACCCGTTGCAGTAGCATCCACATTTGCGCCAATCAGGTCAACTGCTTCATCGAATGCCGCCTTGGTTTTTGAAGTAGTACCTTCATTCATCATTCCACTCAGTAAGCTGATCACTCCTGCCTTGTTGCCTTCAAATACCGGCGTTCTGTCAATAGTATAAGAAACCGTTACCTTAGGCGCTTTATGATTTTCCACTACCAGTACTGTGATGCCGTTAGGCAAAGTGAATGTTTGCGGGTCATTGATTTTGATTACCGGCGCCGGTTGCGGTTTTGGCGGCTTTGTTCTGTCAACAGTCTGCGCAATGGCCGGCAACATCAGGCTACTGCCTATTAATGCGCCGAATATATATTTTATCATGATAATTTATTAAATGAAATGCTTTATAACCTTTTGTTTGATTTATTTTTTAGGTAGATAATATAAAACCAGGCGCTGGTTTTTGTTCAGGTATTTTTTTGCCGCTGCGCGAATGTCTTCTTTGCTGATGGAAAGGTATTCACCGAGCTCGGTGTTTATGAGTCCTGTATTTCGATGGTAAGTATAATTGGATGCCAGTTCCTCAGCTACGCGAAGCGACGAGAGGATGGCATCAGCATGCTGACTTTCGTAAGGGTTCCTGAGCTTTTGCAACTCCATATCAGTAATAAGGCCGGTTTGAAGTTTTGTTACTTCTTCATCCATATCCGCCATGATTTCATCCAGTGTTTTACCGGCATTAGGTAAAGCATACATTACATAAGTGCTGTAATCTTCACCGCTGACACTCTGGGCGCCAACCAGTAATGCGTTCTTTTTTTCATCTACCATTTTTTTGCGAAGCCTCGAACTGGCCCCTCCTGTTAAAATTTCACTTACCAGGTCCATCACTTTCTGATCTTTCTCTTTTGTGCCGGGTATCCGGTATGCCAGCATAATAGCGGGTATCTGGATATTAGCATCGTAGGCGGTATCAATAATAGCAGTTGTAATAGGGTCTTCTTTGATATCCGGCTGTTTAACTTCGGGACCTGTTGGAATAGCACCAAACCACGATTTTACCAGTACTTTTGTTTTCTCGATATCTATATCGCCCGCTATAGAGAGAACAGCATTATTGGGTATATAATTCTTCTTAAAAAAAGCAATAAACTCATCAAGTTTAGCCGCATTCAGGTGTTCCATAGAGCCTATAGGAGCCCAATGATAAGGATGTTTTGTATAAAGGCGTTTTAAAACTTCTGAAAAGAATTGTCCGTATGGCTGGTTGTCAATCCTTAACCTTTTTTCTTCTTTCACCACTTCACGTTGGGTATTCACACCGATTTCATTGATAACCGGATGCATCATTCTTTCCGATTCGAGCCACAACCCGGTTTCAAGCTGGTTACTGGGAAATACCTCGTAGTAAAACGTCCTGTCCTGCGAAGTGTTGGCATTGTTCTCACCTCCATTCGAGGAAACGAATTTCATAAATTCACCCCGCTTTATATTGTCACTTCCTTCAAAAAGCAGGTGTTCAAAGAAGTGAGCAAAACCTGTACGGGCCGTATCTTCATTCTTGGAACCTACATGATACATTACCGATACCGCCACTACAGGGGCAGAATTGTCGTTATGCAATATCACATGAAGGCCGTTCTCCAGGTTATATTCTGTAAAATTCACTTTTTGTGCAGAAGCAGTCATGCCCAGGAACAACGCCGCAACGGCCAGCCCTCCAAAAATTCTTCCGATCATATTCTTAATTATTTTTTGCAAATATATTATACAATAATACAATTTGGCAACAGAACGGATGAACGGAAGATTACTTAATTAAATTAACAAGAATTTTAGTGTTTCAAAGGCAATGAATGAAAATAACCTTGAAAATCATCTTTCGCCACGATTTATTTAATCGGAAAAGCAACTTCTCTGATATCGAAGCAGGTAGAATGAAGTTTAATAAATTTATGAAGCCAATATCAAAACCCTTTCTTTATCTCCTCCTGCTTCCCGCCGGCGCCTATTACCGATGATCCATAAACTTTAATATTTGATTTAATAAAATCTTCCTCGCTGGCTTTATAAATATTATCAACATATTTCTGTGGATTACGGTCAATGTACGGGAACCAGGTACTTTGAATCTGTATCATAATCTTATGACCTTTTTTAAAAGTGTGCAATACATCTTCTAAAGGAACGTCAACATCGGTTATCTGGCCGGGAACAAAAGGTTTGGGCTTCTCGAAACTCTCACGGAACCTTCCCCTGAATACTTCACTGCGTACCAGTTGCTGGTAACCGCCCATTATAATGTTCGATGCGTTGCCCGCGTAATTAGGAGTATTATCCGGATATACATCAACCAGTTTCACAATAAAATCGGCATCGGTGGTGCTGATGGCAACTTTTAATTTAGGCAAAATCTCTCCGGCGATGGTCAGTTCATTGTTCAGGGTATCTGTTTCAAAAGTGAGTACATCAGGCCGCCTGGAAGCATTGCGCTGATCATCGCTCATAAAGCGCCTTGGGGTAAACGTTAGTCCTTCTGTTTGTGAAGTATAAGGTACCGGTTTGGCAGGATCGCTGGTATATTCAAAAACCGCTTTGTCATCAAGTGGTTTATTTACAGACAATTTTCCGTTCTCACCAAAATACAATTGTACCGGTGGTATGTTTGCAGGAGGCCATTGAGCAAATTTCTGCCAAAGTTTTTTACCGGTATCGAACATATAAGCTTCAGGCAGGTCTTGCGTACCTTCATCCTTCAGGTAATAAGCAAAGAAGTCGCGTTCAATCTCTCTTTGGAAAAAAGTTGAAATGCTATCA
>CAXSIE010000412.1:2831-5287 GCA_964237295.1 uncultured Flavihumibacter sp.
TGGTTGTGTACGCTTTTTCCTGTTTCGCGCGCCCAGTCTCCATGGCCCCAGGGTCCCATAACAAGCGTGTTCTTTGCTCCGGGTGTGGTTTTTTCAATCGTTTTGTAAATATGCAGCGGACCGGTAAGGTCTTCTGCATCAAACCATCCACCCACGCACATTACAGCCGGTTTGATGTTGTTGAGGTGAGGCAGCAGGTTCCTCTTTTGCCAGAAGGTATCGTAATTCGGATGGTTGATTATTTCCTGCCAGAAAAAATTGTCCGAATAATATTTTTGCGTAATGTTTTTAATCGGTCCCAGCTTTAAATAAAAGTCATAAGCATCTATAACAGGTTCCTTGTACATACGGGAAGATTGCTCGGTAAACCAGCTTTTATCAGTCTGCTCTGTTTTCTGCACTCCAAACACGGGAAAGGCAGGGGTGTAGCTTTCAAGATAAGCCCCCATATGATGAAAATCATCAAAGAAAAAATCTGATATTGGCGCCTGGGGCGAACAGGCTTTCAAAGCAGGATGTGCATCCGGTAAGGCAGCAGCGGTATAGTAGCCGGGGTAAGATATACCATACATCCCCACACGTCCGTTGTTTCCTTTCAGGTTTTTAACCATCCAGTCAATGCTGTCCCAGGTATCGGAACTTTCATCAATGTTCTTTTTATTTTTCGGATCATTGCCCGATATATTCGGCGTCATATTCGTAAACACTCCTTCGCTCATATAACGTCCACGCACATCCTGGTAAGCAAGTATATAGCCATCTTCAATCAGGTAACGGGAAGGAGTACGCGTTTTATAACCGGAGTAGCCAGACGCACTGTAGCATGTTCTGTTCAGCAGGATAGGATAGGTTTTTGATTTATCCTTAGGCATATAAACAATCGTGAACAATTTAATGCCATCCCGCATTGTTATCCGGTATTCGAACATTTCATAATGCTCACGCATATATATCGAATCCTTGTTAATCCTTTGGGCGCTGATCACCAGTGAACCCAGCATCAGAACCGCCATTGTAATAAGAGACTTCATGAAATATTTATTAATGATAGATGATAAATTATTAACGGTTAGCTTATTATTGTGATAAAGAATTGTTGATTCACTTCAAAACGTGAAACTTCATTAAACGCTGTCCGTTAATCATTAATACTTTTAATATCCTGCAGCGCTGTCGTCACCCCTTTTATCAGCCACTGCCTCTATCCTGCCATCGGCAGAAATTTTAATTACTTCTGTTCTGCCAATAGAACCTCTTTTAGTAATCTTATAGCCCATTTGTTCCAGACCGGTGGTTATGTTCACTGGAAAATCTTTTTCAACATACAGTTCATCCGGTAACCATTGGTGATGGAACTTGGGTTTATTTACGGCATCATCAGCGCTCATGTTAAAATCAAGTAAATTAATAATGGTTTGAAATACGGAGGTAGTAATAGTTGTTCCGCCCGGGGTACCGGTAACAATAACCGGTTTGCCATTCTTTAAAACAATAGTCGGAGTCATGGAGCTAAGCATTCTTTTGCCTGGGGATATTGCATTTGCCTCACCTCCTACCGCACCGTACATATTAGGTACGCCCGGCTTTACACTAAAATCATCCATTTCATTGTTTAATAAAAAACCGGCGCCACCAACCACCGTCTTGCTTCCGTAACTACCATTCAATGTAGTGGTTACCGATACCGCGTTGCCTTCTTTATCGTACACGCTTAAATGGGTGGTTTCTTCACTTTCTGTGGTTACCCTTCCGGATTGTATGTCTGCGCTATTGCCAGCCTTTTCAGCATTGTACAATTTCATTCGTTCTTTTATATAAGCATCGCTGGTGAGCGTTTTAACCGGAACCTTTACAAAATCCTGGTCGCCAAGGTATTTAGCGCGGTCGGCATAAGCCAGTCTTTCAATTTCTGTCATCAGGTGTACGGCATGTAAGGAATGAAACCCATAAGACTTCAACGGTTGCGTTGCAGCCATTTTTAACATCATAGGTAGTAAGATTCCTCCGCTGCTGGGTAACGGCATCGTAACAATGCTGTAATCTTCATAAGGGAAAACAACAGGCACACGGATAGCGGCCTGGTATGTTTTCAGATCGTCAAGACTGATAATTCCATTGCCGCGTTTCATTTCTTCTACTATCAGGGAAGCAGTTTCTCCTTCATAAAAACCTTTTTGACCGCTCTCACGCACTCTTATTAATGTTTTTGCAAGGTCTTTTTGAACGAGCGTATCCCCGGCTTTCCATCCGCCCTCCTTTACAAATACCGGCATAACCGTATTGTGTTTTTTAAAAGCGGTTTGCGTGTTGTTAAGATTTGCGGCTTCACCTGCGTTTAATATAAAACCTTTTTCTGCAAGATCAATAGCAGGTTGTATTAGTTTACTGAACGGGAGTTTGCCATATTTTGATGAAGCGAACAAACCGATAATAGTTCCCAGTACACCTGAAGCAAG
>CAXSIE010000413.1:0-2262 GCA_964237295.1 uncultured Flavihumibacter sp.
GTTTCATGACGGGTAAACCATTGTCCGAAGGGTCCCAGCCCAAGTCCGGGAACTTTATCGTCTGTAGGTTGGTGTACCGAAGTATGGATTACAAACCTGTTAAGGCCATTTGCCAGTTCCAGGTCTGCAGTAGGTTTTAAGCGCTCAGGGGAATAGGACCAGGCATTTCCGATAGCGGTGAGCGATTCCGCCGCAACAAGGTTCTGTCCGTAGATATGCGCTACCGAGGCCGATTCACGGATATCGGCTTTATAGCCGGTGCCATCACCGCCTATCGGGCCGGGAGTCCACATGGCAGACATGGGGATGTCGGCTTTCCGTTTTACTTCCATCCCGTCAGCGATCAATGCCCGGCGATCTTCGTGTGATTCTGAATACCGTTTCATGCCACGCTGGTGAAGCAGCGTTGTTAACTGGTCGTAATGATATTCGGCTACCAGTTCGCTGAGTGTTTTGCGGAAATCCCAAAGGAAATGATCACTTTCAAGGGAACTTTTTATGATATGCCCGGTTAAAACCGGCATCCATTTAAGTAAGCTATAACCACGGCGTTTAAGAAATTCTTCCATCAGGTTATCCGTCCAGTTTTGAACAGCGGCTTCCCAGCTATCGGTAACCATAAATTGCAGGCCGCCTTTATTTCCCATTAAACCGCCGGTAGCATTTTTATATTGATCCAGGTAATTGTCAAAATAACTTTTTACGGCAACAGGATCTAATTTATCTACTTCCAGGCCGGTGGCCTCGGGTGATGCAGGATGATTTTGCTTGCCGGTTAATGAATACCCAAAACGTACGATGTTCCAATTTCCTGCAGGCGGGGTCCAGTTCAGCATCCCGTCTGCATTCATCTTCCCTGACAAGTCAATTACATCCGTAACTTTAACAGCATCATCGGAAGCAGGAGTAGCCTCAGCATAAAGACCAGCGGATGTTGCAAAAGCGGCCTTTTCCTCAAACCTGTTTATAGTGGTGGCCGGGTGCAACACAATCTCTGCAATATCGGTTCCCGGAGACGCTTTAGGAGCGCCGCCACCCGTTCCTAATAACGCACCCATGTTAAGGCGGGCCGGAGGATTTTTAAAAGTTACGCGAAAATACCTGGAAGTGGTAACAGGGGTCGTAATAGTTTGTTGCAGCACCCCGCCTGCAGGAATAAAGCAAACTTTATTAAAACGGCTGCCATCATCGCTTACTTCCAATGACCGCGTATCTTTCAATTCTCCATACAGGCCGAATGGACCTTTATCGCCACCACCAACAATAGTTATGGCTTTGATTGTCTGAGGTTTTTCAAACGCAAACTGGATCCATGCCATTCCTTTTGCACTATCCGACGGCAACAGGCTGGCAGTGGCAAGATCGCCGTCAGTAAGCTGCGCAAGGTTGAAATTACCGCCACTTGAGGTTATAACAGGTTTTAATGAAAGTAACGGAAC
The DNA here is from genome assembly GCA_964237295.1 of uncultured Flavihumibacter sp. Taxonomy (GTDB): domain Bacteria; phylum Bacteroidota; class Bacteroidia; order Chitinophagales; family Chitinophagaceae; genus JADCRZ01. The sequence goes on from CAXSIE010000413.1 coordinate 1,440, forward strand.
ATCTGCCTCCGGTAACCTGTATGCTATAACGGTTATATCGCGAAAGTATTCCGGCGGGGCTTTTGTTTCGGCACTTAAACCCAGTCCGGCCTGAATGGGCAGGTTTTGAAACGTGCCGGTAGTAGCCGGAGGTTTTGGCAGGTTGCCGTTAAAAGCTTTGCCGCCAGTAATACGTGTTTCACTCCATACCAGTTTTTTCATTCCATCTTTAGCGGGCACCCAGGGTCCGCCGCTTTCGCTCCAGCCAGGTGAACCTGCAATGGCCATTTCCAGGTGTAAGGAATCAGCCAGTTTTGCGGTGAACTGAAAGGCATCTTTCCATTCCGGCGTCATGTAAGTCAATCGCTTTTCAACAATTTGTGGTGTAGCGAGTGCAGCATCAAAGTTTTGAAAGCCGCCGATACCCGATCGTTTCATCCAGGCAAGGTCTTTGGCAATACCGTCTTTTGTTATGTTTCCATTCATCCAGTGCCACCATACGCGTGGCATAGCGCTGTTGGGCGGTGTGATAAAATGCTTCAGCAGCGTATCGGCGCTTTTTGATTGGGAAAAAGCGCTGTTAAAAAACAATAGAGACAATATAAAAAAAAAGATTTTACAAGGATTTTTTATAGCCATTGTTTTATTGTTATGAACTTAAGGTGATTGATGAGGGAAGGCCTACAGGCCGAAACCTTGAAGCAAGGCGCTGACTTCCAAGTATGCATTTACATTGAAAGCTGTTGCAACAAAAAGCCGTTGTATCAGGAATTTGTACTGATACAACGGATTGTTATTTAGTGGTGGTCTTCAAAAGTGAGTAATTCAACCGCTAACCGTTAAT
>CAXSIE010000413.1:2272-2779 GCA_964237295.1 uncultured Flavihumibacter sp.
TAATGAATCATTAAAAATGATTCATTATTAAAAATAAGGACTCAACGCAGCTTCATCCGCAGGCAGATCATACAGTAAACTTATATTGGTAAAGGCATTGTTGGGAGGCACGGCACCGTTAGGATAATAATATGCTTTAGGATTTGCTTTGATCCTGTTACCATAAGCTGTGATCACCGCAACAGCAGTTCCTGATCTCACCAGGTCAAACCAGCGCTTGTTCTCAAAAGCCAGTTCAACCCTTCTTTCTTTAAAGATAGCATCACGAAGATCGGTAGCCGTAGAAGCAGCCAAACCTGCACGGGCACGTACCAGGTTCAGGTAAGTAACCGCTTCACTTCCTTTGTTTTGTTCATTTAAGGCTTCGGCAAGGAATAATAACACTTCTGAATAACGGTATATCGGCCAGTTGTTGCCGGTATTGCCCCATAAGGAATGGGGCTTGGCAAACTTCTTAATATAAGGATAGGTTTTATTTTCTGTTAAAGCGCCACTTGCCGTTACATA
>CAXSIE010000413.1:2789-5256 GCA_964237295.1 uncultured Flavihumibacter sp.
GCAATAGAAGCATCCTTTCTTTTATCACCAGGCTCATAAGCAGCAATGATATCAGGAGTGGGTGCATTGTTTCCTTCCCCGGATAGGGATTGCGGATTCGATACACCGGTAATAGGTTGTAATTCCGCGGCAGTCAAAGGCCTGGGCAAGAAATTATATATAATACTTCCATTATATCCTGCCGAGCCTTCCTGAAACTGCACTTCAAACACCGATTCCTGGTTGTTCTTATTGGTTGAAGTTCCTGAAAAAGCATCATTATAATCCGGCATTAAAATATAGCCATCTTTAGTAACTACATCCCTAAGCAATGATTCGGCAAGCGCCCATTTCTTTTGAACAATGTAAACGTTGGCCAGTAGTGTTTTTGCCGCTCCCGAAGTAATCCTGCCTGGTTCCTGGTTGGCTTTGTTTAATAACAATTTTCCGGCTGCATCAGCATCTTTTATTATCTGGATGTAAATCGAATCAGCGGAGGTAAGTGGCAATGCCGCTTCAGACCGGTTGGTAACAGGGGTCAGGTGTAAAGGAACTTTACCGAAATAACGCACCAGTTCAAAATAGGCATAAGCCCTTAAGAACAAGGCCTGGCCTTTCAGGTTGTTCTTCGAGTCGACATTAAAGTCCACCGCATCAATAGTAGTAAGAATCTGGTTGGTGCGGGCGATGATTTGATAATCCAGCCTGTATTGGGTCAACACATGGGAGTTGGTAGTAACTCCATTGGAAGAAGGAATACTAAAATCAGCAATATTTTCCTGTTGTTCGGTAGCGCCGAAAAGAATGTTACGATAATAGTATGCGTTGTCGGAATGCATTTCACCCAACAGATATGCTTCATTAACAATGCTGCGCAATGGAACATAGGCTCCATTTACTGCCTGTTTGAAATCCGATTCTGTTTTGAAAAAAGTAGCTGAACTTAGATTTGTTTCCGGTGCTATCTCCAAAAATTTCTTACAACTGGTAGTCATACAAACAGCCAGCCCTATGATGAAAATTTTTGATTTCATATCTTAAAATATAATGTTAGAAAATAATATTGGTTTCTCATCACTAAAAGTTCAGGTTAATGCCAAGAGTGTAGGTTCTGGGAACCGGGTAATTCGAAAGATCTACTCCCTGGCTCAGGTTTCCACCATCTCCGTTTCCATCACCCTGTGCGCTTGTTTCAGGATTCGGCCCTCCCCAGTATTTAGTAAATATATAAACTTGCTGTATGGACGCATACACACGGGCAGAATTAAAAATCTTATTCTTAACACCTATATTATAACCAAGGGTAATGTTCTTAATTGTAAAGAAAGAGGCATTGGCAACAAAGCGGCTGTTGTTCCAGTCTCTTTCAATACCGGTAACGTTACCACCTCCAACTGTAGTACCATAAAAACCTTTTCCGGGATTGGCTTCCGACCGGAAGCGATATTTTACCTCTTCTACCAGGTTGAATACACCATCAAGATTAGCGGTGCTATAAAGGTGCCTGACCCATAGTTGATTACCGTACGAACCGGAACCCACCACAGTGAAATCGAAGTTGCCGTATTGCAGGGTGTTGGTGATGCCATAAATAAATTTCGGAAACGGACTGCCTACTATTACCCTATCGTCTTTATCTCCACCGTATGTAATAACTCCATCACCATTCATATCTTTAATTTTAATGCTGCCTACAGTTGAGCGTCCGGGAATTTGCGGATTTTTTGCCAGGTCTGCAGCATTAAGGTATACACCATCTGCAACAAGTCCGTAAAATTGCCCGAATGGTTCGCCAACTTTGGTTATATGAACGGTTCCATAAACGCGGTCTATGCCTTCAGCCAGAGCTACTACTTTATTCCTGTTAAAAGAAATATTTGCATTGGTGGTCCATTTTAACCGGCCTTCCAGGTTTCTGGTGTTAACTGAAAATTCATGCCCCCAGAACCTTATTTCCCCGATAGCATCACTAAAGTTTCCGAATCCTGATTCCTGGGCAACCTGTACGTTGTATAAAAGGTTAGTAGTTTTTTTGTTGTAAAAATCATAAGTAAACGTAACCCTGTCTTTGAATAGACTAAGATCTAATCCAAGATCAAATTGTGCTGTGGTTTCCCATCCCAGCCTTGGATTAGCAAGTGAGGTGACCGCTGCACCTGTAGCAACATTATTACCAAAGACAGAATTAACCGTATTGTTAATAAGGGCATACTGTGTATAATTGCCGATATTGCTGTTACCGATAACGCCATAACTGGTTCTTAATTTAGCAAATGTTATATGCTTGATGCTTTTCATAAAATCTTCGTCTGATATTACCCAGCCTAAAGAGGTTGACGGGAAGTAACCCCATTTTTTGTCGGATCCGAAACGGGAAGAACCATCTGAGCGAATAGCAGCGGTAAATAAATACTTCCCTTTATAATTGTACGTTAAACGGGAAAGGTAAGAAGTGAGCGCCCATTCCTGAACCCCGTTGGTAGTGCCA
>CAXSIE010000414.1:0-1386 GCA_964237295.1 uncultured Flavihumibacter sp.
ACTTAACGACTGGAAAAAACTGGCTATAAACGGTTACCTGCATGCAAAAAATCCATGGCTGTATTACCAGCATAATTTTAAAAAATCCTTATCGCTCCTGATGGGCTGCAGCGAAGACGAGGTAACGGTAATGAATGCCCTTACTGTTAATCTCCATCTGCTGATGTTTTCATTTTATCGCCCGGAAGGCCGGCGGTATAAAATTCTGATGGAATCGGGTGCTTTTCCCAGCGATCAGTATGCAGTGGAAACACAGGCAAGGTTTCATGGTTTTGATCCTGCTGAAGCCATTATAGAAGTAAGTCCGCGTGCGGGAGAAAAATTACTTAGAACCGAAGATATAGTTCAGGTTATTGAGGATAATAAAGACAGTATAGCGCTGGTATTATTCGGTGGTATAAACTATTACACAGGCCAGCTATACGATATTGAATCAATTACACAGGCAGCTCATAAAATGGGAGCCTATGCAGGTTTCGACTTAGCCCATGTAGCCGGCAACGTTCCGCTATTGCTTCATGAATGGCAGGTTGATTTCGCAGTCTGGTGTTCTTATAAATACCTGAACGCAGGACCGGGATCTGTAAGTGGTTTGTATATTAATGAAAAGTTTGGCAACGACCTTCAGTTTCCCCGGCTTGCCGGTTGGTGGGGCAATGATGAAAAAACAAGGTTCGCAATGGAGAAAGGATTTATTCCGCAAGCGGGAGCAGATGGCTGGAATGTAAGCACCGCACAGGTTTTTAATATGGTAGCGTTAAAAGCATCTCTTGAATTATTTGATAAAGCAACCATTGAGCAACTTCGTATTAAAAGCATCATGCTTACCGGTTACCTTGAGTTTTTACTGAAACAATTGCCTGATTTAGACTGTGAGATTATTACGCCAACCGATCCTTTACAAAGAGGCGCTCAACTGAGTTTGTATTTTAAAAAAAATGCAAAAGAAATACACGCGAAGATGACAGATCAGGGCATCGTTGTTGATTACCGTGAGCCCGGAGTTATCAGGGTAGCTCCGGCTCCTCTATTTAATTCGTTTATGGATGTGTATAAGTTTTATAAAATTTTAAAAAACCTGCAAGGTGTTGATAATCTCACCGTTTAACCCGGATAGAAACCTCAAAGGTTAATCCCGCCGGTACTGGTTGCATTATTCATTGGTTTCAGCGTATATCCTTTTTTACGAAGCAGGTTTATCAATCCCTTCTCGCCAGGCAGATGCGCAGCGCCAACGGCAAACAACACTTTATTAGCAGGTACTATGTTGCTTATCTTTTGCACCCAATCCGCATTGCGGTTGTACAATAAAAGATCCATAAACTGAGAGGTGCCACCTTCTTCTTTTTCAGTAAGTTCCTGGATTTTTTTCAAATCCTGGCTTTT
>CAXSIE010000414.1:1406-5250 GCA_964237295.1 uncultured Flavihumibacter sp.
AAACAGCTATCAGCTCCTTTGTATTATCAACATTTTTATCGGCGCTATCAAGAGATTTAACCAGCTCTTTAGCCTGCAGGTCATAAGGAATGCTATCAAATACACTGGCCTGGAACTCCACTGTTTCCAATCCTTTGATATCTTTTTTATATTGTTTGGATTCTTCCATTATAGACTGTTCCATGCCTCCGTCATTAGCACATGCCATAGACTTTTCAGAAATTAAGGAACTGATAAAGTAAGGCTTAAAGTATTGCATCATTTCAAGAGGCATCATGCCGGGATTCTTTACAAAATAATCTTTTACCTTTTGATACTCTTCCGCCGTTAAAAAATCCTGTAATTTTTTATTGTTATTCATTTTGAGGTATTTCATGGCGCCCAGCATCTCCATAATATTGTCCATATCAATCTCAAAATAAATCTGATCACTTTCTTTGATCACGGTTTTCAGGTTATCGCTAAGCCTGGTATCGGCAGCGCACATCAGGTGCATTGTTCCGAACAAATAAGAAGGTTGCTTCAACCCATGACCGGAAATTTCCCATAACAAAGTATTTTCAGAAACATTTTTTTGCGACAAAGCAAAAAAGGTCATGAGCCATACTCCACATCCCGCTAATAAAAACTTTTTCATCTGAACTGTGATTTGTGTAATTATATAAAAGCCATGATTATTTATACTGATAATTAACAGCTATTCTACCACCGCTTCTTCACCATACATCTGTTCCTTAAACTTCAACGACGGTGAAGCAATAAAATTTCCTATTCCTAATGTATCCCATTTCTTATCTATAGCGTCAATAATTTCATCGGAGGCAACAATGATATTGGGCCAGTCGCGCTGGAAATTATCAAGCTTTTTTGTTTTCCTGGTACCATCCAATCCAAGACAGGCAAAGGTTTTATCTTCTTCTATATTGGAAGCTCCCTTCACAATCATGCTGTCTCTTTTAGGATCCAGGTTATTACAAAAACGCCATAACGCTACTGGAAGATCATTCGGATCAACCGTATGCTCCACGTAAAGAATTATTTTAACCGATTGTAAAACAGGTATGGACTCAAACAGCGCTTCATGTAATGCTCTCACATGGCCTTTTCTGTTTTTTTCTACTGAAATGATCAGACAGGAAATACCTTTTCGCAAAAGGCTTTCATTAACGCCTTTGATTTCAGCAAACAATGAAGTGATCGTTGAAGCATACGAATCCGTATTAATATCCTGATAACTGATTAATGACTCATCCGTCTCCTCTTCAAACTTGGCAGTTCCGTCAATACACATTTTGCCACCGAAACCAAGCTTGCTGCAACTGTGATCCAGCACATCCATCGGGCCATTGCTGAAGATAACATCATTAGCAGGATTCAGATTTTTAGATACATACCGGGCCAATGCTTCATAATCCTGAATTTTTACATGCTCATCAGCAAGCACGAGAATTTTGTTAAACATCATCTGGCCGGCTCCCCACATGGCGTTCATCACTTTCTGTCCCTGTCCCGCATATTCCTTTTTAATCTGGGTGATAACCAGGTTATGAAACACACCCTCCACCGGCATATCCATATCTATTATTTCAGGAACCATGGTCATTTTAATAGGAGCCAGGAATATCCTTTCCGTTGCCTTACCCAGCCAGGCATCTTCCTGCGGGGGAATACCAACGATTGTGGCCGGGTACACTGCATTTTTTTTGTGCGTGATGCAGGTAATATGAAACCTGGGATACCAGTCAGGCAAGGAATAGTAACCCGTATGGTCGCCAAACGGACCCTCCCAGATAAGCTCATCATCCGGATCAACATAACCTTCAATAATAAAATCGGCATCAGCGGGAACTTCTATCTCAGGCTGCGTAAGACATTTAACCAGCTCCACTTTTTTCTTTCTGAGAAAGCCAGCCAGCATATACTCATCAACGTTCTCCGGAAGTGGCGCGGTGGCACTGTAAGCATAAACCGGGTCACCGCCCAGCGCTACGGCAATTGGCATCCTGATACCTTTCTTTTTGTACTCATTGAAATGTTTGGCACTCACTTTATGCTTGTGCCAATGCATACCTGTAAGCGTGGGACCGAAAACCTGCATCCGGTACATCCCTACATTTCGCGAAAGCGTGTTAGGATCTTTGGTATGAATGATGGGTAATGTTACAAAAGGGCCACCATCTTTAGGCCAGCAGGTAATTACAGGAAGTTTGGTAATATCAGGAGTTTCCATTCTTACTTCCTGACATTCTCCCCTGCCGGATCTTACTTTAGGCATCCAACTGGCGAACTGTCCCAGTTTAGGTAACATTTTTAATTTATCCATCATTCCTTCCTTGGGAGCCGACAACATTTTAAACAATGCTTCTATTTCATGTGCCGTGTCATCCAGGTGATCCACTCCTAAAGCCAGGCACATTCTCCGTTGGCTGCCATAAGCATTCATCAGCACAGGGAAACCATAACCGGTATTTTCAAATAACAACGCCTTTCCGCCATTGCCGCTCTTACTGATGCGATCTGTTATTTCTGCGATTTCCAGTTTAGGATCAACATAAGTTTTTATGCGAACCAGTTCACCCGCTTTTTGTAAAACGTCAATAAATTCCTGCTGATTTTTGAATGCCATTCCATTAATTATAAGTGCAAAAGTAAAACACAATTGGTTGGCGAAATGTTTAAATTCTTACGATTGGGCTGCTGATTAGCAAGGTGTGCAAGCCACGAAGACACGAAGGAGCACAAAGAAATATAACCTTTGTGCTCCTTCGTACCTTCGTAGCCTGAAATCACAGTACCCTCACCGGACATCCTGTTCTGCTTTTGTTACCAGTATTGATACCTATGCTAATGGTGATCCCCTGGAAATAATACCAGTCTTTTTGTTTTGGACCGCCACGGGTAGTTCCATCAGGAGGATAAGTGGTGGTTGAATTTTTCAGCTCATCGCCACGGTAAGCAATCTCAACGGCTTTTGGTCCTTTTGCTGCCAGCAGCGTGGCCTGGTCTATGTAAGTTGTGCTGACATCATCAAAATAATCTGTAAACAACTTACGCATTCCAATTTCATAGCCTAATATCACATTATCACTCACCCGAAATTTAAAACCAGCACCAAAAGGAACTGAAAATTGGGTGAGCTTATACGGTTTTCGGTCAGGATATTGTGCAAGTCCCTCGCCCTCAATGCTTAATGGTTGAAGAAAAACCTTGCCACCCAGCGAATCAGAGGTATATGGATTGAAATGATACAAAGCTATTCCGCCAAACAAATAAGGTGTAAACTTTCTAACACTTAAATCAAAAATATTATAATCGAATAAAAGGCTTCCTTCCAAGATTTTTGATTCGAAACTAAGATTCCTGGGTTGAAGCGACGGCCGGTTAAATTTATCATGTGCGCCTGCTTTTCCATATGTAAGGCCCGTTCTGATGGAAAAATGACTGGTTAGATCATACTGCAATGCTGCACCCAGTGCACCGTTTGATTGGTCTAACGTCAGGGGCTTATCCTGCAAATCGCCCATGTAATTGGCAAACCCACCAAACAAATTAAGGTGTAAACGTTGAGACCATGAAAGTAAAGGAGAAAAAAAAATGACAATAACCAGGAGTCTTTTCATATTTACATTATTGATTAATTCAATCTGAATTTTCAATCTGAACTTTGAAACAGGATCATTGTTATTTAGGCTACCGGCTTTACAGGAAAAGGATAAAAGCATTATTTAAGCAAGTTTAGAGCCAGAGATATATTAAAAGCTGTTAAAAAAATTATAGGAATCCAACAAAAAACAACACTTAAATTTGCATTCTATGCAAAAATTCGAATATACACACTTATTAC
>CAXSIE010000415.1:0-5180 GCA_964237295.1 uncultured Flavihumibacter sp.
AAACTCACAGTGGAAGAAACAAAATCATATTATAAAAGCCTGCTGACAAAATCAAGGATCTTTTTTGTAGTAGTCGGTGAGATTGACCGGGCCGATCTTGAAAAAAGAATTTCAGGTTTGTTGTCTTTGATTCCTGCCGGAAAGCCGGTTATTTTAAAAAAAGAATCTTACATTCCCACAACAAATTCCTTTAAAGCGGAGAAGAAAGATTTCCCTACCAATTATTTACAGGCTGTAGGTGGCGCACCTCTTCCGGGTGCTGACGACTACAACTCTTTTATTTTGGCCATGCGTATATTTTCCGACAGGCAGTCGTTGGAAGTAAGAACAAAAAAAGGTCTCTCTCCTGCTTCTTATTCGTATGTCACCCAAGGATTTTCATCCTATACCAATACCTTTGTATCTACAAAAGAACCTAATAAATATATAGACGTTATCCATAATGTTATTAATGATACAAAGAGAGAGGGATTCAAAGAAGATGAATTGAAAGATATGAAAACCTCCTACCTTACCAGTTACTATTACGGGCAGGAAACCAATGCATCGCAAGCCTGGACACTGGCCTTTAATGAAATAATAAAGAATGATTGGAGGCACGCCCTTACATTGAACAACGATATAAAAGCTGTGAAAGTAGCAGATCTGAATAAGACATTTAACAAATATATGAATAACCTTACCTGGGTGTACCAGGGCGATCCGGGAAAAGTGGATAGTAAATTGTTTTTGAAAAACAGCAATGCTAAAACAAAATTGTCACCTTCAAAACTCGACACTAAAACCAGGAATTAGTAATATTTATTAGTCGTTCGGATAGTTGAAAGGTTAGCACTATCTTCCAATACAACACTGCTACTTGTGTTAGTATTGATCGCAGGAATTCATTTCTCTTTCTTTTTTAAAAGATCCGACATAGCACTTTCAATAGTGGGAAAAACAAAATCGAATCCTGTTTTACGGATCTTATCACAATTCACAGTGGTGCTCTTTAAAACTTCTACGCTCATTTCTCCAAGAATTATGTTTAACATGAAAACCGGCACATGCAAAGGAATATAAAAACTGCCTTTTTCCGACTTTGCAATATGCAGCGTTAACTCTTTATTGGTAACCGGTTTAGGAGCAACCGCGTTATAAGTGCCATGCATGGTTTCATTTTCAAGGGCATGCAGGTACATCCTGCACAGATCATCTATATGCAACCAGCTTATTATTTGTTTGCCATTACCTAATATGGATGCTATGCCGAAGTTTGCGGGTTTTTTAAATTCTTTAAAGGCACCCCCTTCATTACTCAATACAATGCCGGTACGGATTTTTACCAGCCGCTTTCCCAGCTGGTAAACAGGCTCAATACTTTCTTCCCATATTTTACAGATCTTGCCCAGGAAATCTTCACTCGAAGGGTCTGATTCAACAAATGGTTTGGGATTCGGAATAGCCGGATCGGCTCCGTACCAGCCAATTGCGGAAGCGCAGATCACAGCTTTTATTTTATTAGGTTTTTCTTTCAAAGCTTTTACCAGTAACTCACAGCTTTGTACCCGGCTATCCCTGATCTCTATTTTTCTTTTCTTTGTCCATCGTTTATCGGCAACGCCTGCCCCGGCTAAATGAATAATGTATTCTGAATTTCTTATTGCGCTTGCATCAATTGTTTGCTTTGCGATATCCCATTGCGCATAATCAATATTGGGAGACCTGCGCCTGTCTTTTAAAAATACCCTGCGTGAAAGAATGATCACCTGGTAGCCTTTCTCAACGAGTAACTTGCTTAAAGCTTTGCCGATTAAACCTGTACCGCCGGTGATGATTACTTTTGCCATCCTTATTTATTTACTTGAAGTTAGTAACAACGGTAAGTGGCTAATTGTTAATGGTTGTGCTCCGATGACAGATTTATTTAACCACGGAGAAACACCGGAGTAGAAGAAGAGGTTACACAGAGGACGTTCTCTGTGTAACCTCTTCTTCTACTCCGGCGCTTCCTCCGTGGTTATAAAAAAAAGCAGTTGTTAATCCGGCTTCTTTCCATCAAGAAAAGTATTAATCGTACTGATCTGCGATTTGTTATTTTCATCAGGTTTTACTGTGTAGTTACTGTAAAAATTTTCTACATTATTCACTGTATTATATAATTCCAGGTTACGACGGATATATGCAGGAACACTGTCAAATTCATTATTAGTGTCGGTTCCATTTATATTAAATGACAGGTTGCGTAGCTTCTGGATACGCTCCGATGCCCTGCGTTTCTGATCTTCCACCTCATCTTCTGCAGGTAATTCATCCAGCGAGTTCAACAACATCGCAGGCTGATGCGGTTCCTCAGGAACGTCTTCCTTTATAATCAGTTGCATTTCCAATGCAGGCTCTTCATCTGTTAAAGCTGCGGATTTTTTAGGTGGAATTGCCGCATTGTTAGCGGATGACGGCTGTTCGGCATAAATATTTGATGGCTTGGTAAGATATCCGCCGGATATAACCGGAACCTGCGGGGCTGTATGCTCCGGCGCGGACTGTTTCTTTTCTGGTACGGGCCGCTCTGTTTTTTCCGGTTGAGATACATAAGTGCCGGCAACTTTATGGCTTTCCGTAAGGGGTATTGGCTTTGATGGGGTTATTATCGCAACAGGTATATTCTCATCGGCCTGAGAATAATTCAATTGAAACCGTTCTATGGCTTCAACTTTATCAGTTATTTTTCCGGCCTGGGATACAGGGGCCTTTATTTCTTCCACCTGGCTTTCCACTAGTGTTGGCATCAATACTTTTTGCTGGGCAGTAGGCTCTTCCTGTTGAAATTGAACAACCGGCTTTGTTTCAACTACAGGAGCCGTTTCCTTTTTTTCTTCCGAGGGTATTACTGATTGCTTGAATGACTTTTCTTCTTCGCCAGGCAGTTTTAATGTCATTACAATTTTCTCTTCCTCCTTGGTCTCAGGCACCTTTTCATCTGTTTTATAAAAAGGTGTTTTATGCTCAAATCCTGTTGCTATCAATGTAATGCCAATCTTTCTTTCCAGCGTGTTATCATATCCTAAACCAAGTATCACATCTGTATCCTGACCGGCATGGCTTAACAGGTAATTCTGAATGATTTCCACTTCATCCATCGTAAATTCATGATCGCCTTCGGAGGAATTAATATTTATAAGTATCCATTTGGCGCCACGGATATCATTATCATTCAGCAACGGCGAATTCAATGCTTCTTCAATAGCTTTTTGCGCCCTGGTATCGCCTTCTGCAGCAGCGCTTCCGAGTATGGCCACGCCACCATCACGCATAACCGTGCATACGTCTGCAAAGTCTACGTTAATCTGTCCGGTGCTGTTGATTACATCGGTAATACATTTGGCAGCAGTTGCCAGCACATTATCTGCTTTTGCAAATGCAGCTTTCATTTTTAAATTACCAAACTGGTGGCGCAGTTTATCATTGCTGATCACCAATAAAGTATCCACATATTTTTTCATCTGCTCAATACCTTCTTCCGCCTGCAACTGCCGCTTTTTTCCTTCATAAGCAAAGGGAGTTGTTACTATCCCTACAGTAAGGATGCCAAGGTCTTTGCAAATTTTTGCAATAATGGGGGCGCCTCCGGTTCCGGTACCGCCTCCCATGCCGGCAGTAATAAAAGCCATCTTGGTATTTACTTCCAGGATGCGTTTTATTTCATCCAGGCTTTCTTCAGTAGCCTGCTTGCCTATTTCAGGATTGGCACCGGCACCCAGGCCCTGCGTGAGGTGCGGCCCCAGCTGAACCTTATTGGGTACATTGCTTTGGGCTATTGCCTGAGCATCAGTATTACAAATTATAAAATTAACGTTATCAATATTCTGACTGAACATGTGATTAACTGCATTGCTGCCGCCACCACCAACACCTATAACTTTCAGTATAGATGATTTTTCTTTTGGTAAATCAAAATGAATCATAGTTTAAAGTTTTTATCCCATTTGTTGCGGGAGGTAATTTAATTCGCTTTCAAGAGACGGATTAATTAATGGCCGGTATGTAGGTACATAAATTATAAATGCTGATCTTCCTCTTCCTTAAATAAATCAATGATACTATCCTTGAACTTTCCCCAGAAATCTTTAAGGCCTTTACGGTTTTTTACCTTTTCATAACTTACAGATTCTTCCGTAATTAAGGGAGGAGCTACTTCTTCAGTTTTCTTAAGGTTTTCAGGAACTTCCACCTTTTTAAAAGTATTTTCAAACTGCTTGCGGTGATGTTCATAATCACTGTATCCTTTAAGAATTAACCCAACACAGGTTGAGTAAGTAGGCTTAGCCAATTCCTCAATGTGGCCTCCGGCAAGATGCTCATTTGGAAAACCCATTCTTGCATTCAGCAGTGTAACATATTCGGTAAGCTGTATCAGGTGTTTTAGTTGAGATCCGCCACCGGTTAAAACGATGCCGCCATTCAGCATGCCATTATTTAAGCCTACCTGTTTAAGATGGTATGAAACGAAATCCATAATTTCACTCATACGCGATTGAATGATATTGGCAAGATTTTTAACACTTATTTCTTTGGCCGGCATTCCCCGCAAACCAGGTATTGTAATAAAAGCATTGGCCCTTGCCTCATCAACAAGTGCAGATCCAAACTGAACTTTCATTTGTTCAGCCTGGGTTTTCAATACGCCTAATCCCATTTTAATATCATTGGTAATGTTCTCTCCGCCAAAAGGGATAACAGCAGTATGCTTCAGTATTCCTTCGTAAAACACAGCCAGGTCGGTTGTTCCTCCACCGATATCCACAATGGCAACCCCTGCTTCCATATCTTCACTACCCATTACCGCACTGGCAGATGCCAGGGGTTGCAGCACCATGTCCTTAGTAATCAAACCACTTTTTTCTACCGCTCTGTTTATATTACGGATAGCATTCTTATCACCGGTAATAATATGAAAGTTAGCGCCTACTTTAACCCCACCATAACCGATCGGATTAGGAATATTCTGAAAATTATCAACGGTAAACTCCTGCGGTATCACGTCAATGATCTGATCACCTGCAGGAATATATGTTTTGTATTGATCGGCAATTAACTGGTCAATTTCCCGCTGGGTAATTTCTTCCGTATTGTCATGGCGAACTATATCACCTCTCGTTTGCAAGCTTTTAATATGATGACCGGCAATACCTACATACACT
>CAXSIE010000416.1:0-5161 GCA_964237295.1 uncultured Flavihumibacter sp.
TAATGGATCAGCTTCAGGATGCAGGCATCCAGGAATTTATTTTTATTGTAGGTTACCTTGGTGATAAGATTCAGGATTATGTGGAAGAAAGATATCCTGATCTTACAACTCATTTTGTTCAGCAAAACGAAAGGCATGGAATTGGTCATGCCATATCTCTCACAAAAGAACTTGTAGGTGAGGATGAAGTGTTTATTGTGCTCGGCGATTCCATTTGTGAATACAATGTAAAAGAGGTGCTGGATAACCCGAATTCAGTATTGGGAGTTAAACGGGTAGATGACCCGCGTGATTTTGGAGTAGCAGAAATATCAGAAGAAGGGTTTATCAGTAGGGTGGTGGAAAAACCTCAGATTCCTAAATCCAATATGGCCCTTGTTGGTATTTACCGGATTAAGGAAACCGCTATACTATTTAATTGCCTGGAAAATAATATGAATAACAATGTTATGAGCCACGGGGAGTATAACCTTACGGATGCCATTGAATGCATGATTCGACAGGGCGCCAGGATCAGGCCTTATAAGGTGCAAAACTGGTTTGACTGCGGTAAAAAAGAAACCTTGCTGCAAACCAATGCCACACTCTTGAAAAAGCTGGGACATACTATAGCGGAAGATCATGTTTTCGCCAATACCATTATTATTCCACCCGTTAGTATCGCTGCCGGATGTGATATAAAAAATTCCATTATAGGTCCTAATGTAGCAATAGGAGAAAAGGTTACTATTAATTATTCGATCGTGAAAGACTCCATTATCGGGGCTTTTGCTAACCTGAACGACATCGTTCTTACCCATTCTCTCATAGGAAGTGATACGGAACTTAAGGGTGAAAGCCGTAGTTTGAACATCGGAGACAACACGGAAATTGATTTGGGAAAAAGCTGACCGTTCCCGCAAATCATTCAATGAATTCCTCAATTTAATGAACAGCTATAGCTTTGTTCAAAGCATATTATTATCTTTAACTATCATTTGAAAATTTAGTTGTAAACAGGCACACCGCTGCTATTTTGATATTATTCAATAACAGAATGATTGTTGATAAAGTATTTTGTAATGGATTGTAACATTTTAAAGCAGGTGGCGTCTTTAGAAAATGAGGTATAATTATTGAGCCACAAGAAAATTGGCTAATAATAAATGTCAGGAACAGGTTTTATCAGGTATTATAAACTTCCTTTAACGCAAATATCATAAAACCATTTTATGAGAATTTTCAGAAAGTTATTGATTTTGCTGGTGGCTATATGCTTCGGCCAGTTGGTAAAAGCAAACAACGGAGAGAATGGGGAGAAAAAAAGTATTGAAGCTTCGGTGCAGGGTTATGTTATGGATGCTATTACACGTAAGCCGGTAACAGGTGTTACTGTATCGGTATCATCAAATAAGCTGCGAACCGGTAAAGAAATTCAATCTGATGCAGCAGGTTGTTTTACTTTTGATAAGCTGCCACCCGGAGACCTGACAATAATGTTTGCTAAAAAAGGCTACAAGTTATTCAAGAGCGATTTGTTAATAGTAAAAGAAGGAGCTATTACAAAAATATCAATCGATTTTCAACCTGTTGAAGAAGATGGTAATGAGATGTGGCATCCACTTTTAAAATTACTTGATTGAGGTATAACAATTAAAAAGTAAAGGGACCCCGGATGGGTCCCTTTACTTTTTGTGGTACTTAACAGTTTATTTGTCAGTATTAATACTGAAATTGCCCTTCTGATTTGTAATATGAACAGTGTCCTTTTTAAAATAAGATTTATAACTATCAGTTATTTCTTTGGTTTGCTTTTTACCGTTAATCAGTAATGATCCTTCCTGATAATCGATACTATAATCATCCTTACTATTCAGCAAGCCTTCTTTATCCATGCGTGTGATCATTGTTTTATAAGCCTGCAGTTCTTCTTTTGCTTTAACGATTTCGTTCCGTGCCTCATATACTTCTTTCTGAAATGTTCCCTTATTGCCGCTTATTTCTTTTTTAGCCTCCTGCAGTTCTTTTTCAATGTTTAGTTTTTCTTTCTGCCATTGTTCACGGTTTCTTTCAAGTTCTTTTTCTAATTTTTTATAATCAATTTTTTTTGCTTCCTCCATGCTTTTTTGAGCTTCTTTCATGCTTTCCTTCAATTCCTGCTGCAGTTTTTTCATATCCGGTTTGTCTTTTGCTTCTTTCATCGCTTCCTGGATATCATGCTGTATTTTCTGCATATCAATTTTTCTAATCGCTTCTGTTGCTTGCAGCTGAATTTTTTCAAAGTCCACTTTCTTCATTGCTTCTTCTACCTTTTGCTGAATTGCTTCCAGATCAATTTGGCTGAGCGATTCTTCCAGTTTACGCTGTATTTTCTCAAAGTCTTTGCCTTGCAGTTGCTTGTCAAGCTTTTCCAGCCCCTGTTCTAATTGATTTATACGTTGGTCGATGTCTTTCGGTTCGCCCTGATCATAATTCTTATTACGGTTTTTGGCGGGAACCGTATCCTGCAATTGATAAGGAATATTACTGAATGTAATGTCGGATGGAGCCCATCCTAAATTGGCAAATGTCAAAATAGAAAAAATCGCTCCTGTACAAATTTGCTTTTTGGTAGTGTTTGTTAGAAACATCTTGCTTCTTTTTAGGTTATGATTTTTGTTTACGAATTAATTCGTATAAATATACGATTGTTTTCGTAAAATGTTGCATTCCTAAGATTTTTACATTCATTTATGCAAAAAGCTAACTTCTTCTGAAAGCCCATTTTGACATTTCCTTCCAGGTAATTTTTTTGCCGTACATAAGAATACCTGTGCGATAGATTTTTGCAGTCATCCAGGTGAATAACAGGAAACATAATATCAGCAACAACATTGATAGGCCCAGTTGCCACCAGGGAACATCATATGTGATCCTTCCCATCATAACAATAGGAGAGGTAAGGGGAAATAAACTTCCAAAGAGCGCAAGGTTGCTATCGGGGTCACTTGCCGCTTTTGTCATAATTACAAAGCCTACAATGATAGGCATCATAATAGGAAATACCAGTTGCTGGGCTTCCTGCTGGTCTTCACTAACTACGCTGCCGACTGCTGCAAACAGGGAAGCATATACTAAATATCCGCCGATAAAGTAAAAGATAAAGCACAAAACGATCTTGATTATATTCAGCGACCGTATGCCTTCAGTAATGGTCATGAGCATAGATGAAGGACCGCCGGAAGCAACAGCTGCTGATGCATTGATCCCCTGGTTTTCAATAGTATGGAATAAGGATGGGAATACCAGCGGAATGATTAACTGCAAAATAGCCATCAACACAATCCAGATAGAGAACTGGGTTAAACCCACTCCACCTATACCAATTATCTTACCCATCATTAATTGAAACGGTTTTACCGAGCTTACAATCACTTCTGCAATACGGTTGGTTTTTTCCTCCATAACTCCGCGCATCACCATGGTTCCGTAAATAAGTAATATCATATAAATCAGGATACCTGCAGCAAAGGATACCGCAAACGCTACTCCGGCTACACTTTTCTTTCCGCCCTTTTCTGAATCTACTGTATTATCTATTGAGATATCTGAATTTATCGCTTTATATTTTTCAGGATCTATCTGCGCATCTTCCATCCTTCTGGTTTCAATAGCTTTATTCAGTTTTTTTTCTATTCTCGATTTAGTGCTCAAACTTATGGCAGAGGGACTGTGAAGTATAATTCCTGTAGGGTGCAGTACATCCATTTTTGGAATAAACAAAAAAGAGGAGTAACCCTGGTTCTTATATTTCGTTTTGAAGTCCGGTTCGGTTTCATGCGGAATAAAGGCGTAGTTTATTCTTTCATTATCAGATGCTGGAACATTTCCGCTAAAGAGATTACCTTCATCAATGATGGCGATTTTTTGGGTTTCACTGCTGCCACTCATTGAGATGCCGATTATGGCGGCATAAAAAATAATTATTATAACGGGAACCAATAGTGTAGTAAGTAGAAAAGATTTTTTTCTTACACGTGATAAGTATTCACGTTCTACAATCAGCCAAACTTTATTCATGTTTTTTTATTAGGCGGTTACAGGTTGAAATTGTCTTGCCAATGGTGTTCCTTCTACAAGCTTTATAAAAATTTCGTTTAGTGAAGGCAGCATTTCATGAAAGGAAACAATCGGAGCATCCTGTTCAATAAAGTACTGAAGCACATCATTAGGTTTACTGCCTTCATTGATCTTTACAATGAGCGATTCGTTTTTAGTACCTACTACTTCAAACGATCCATGATCGGTAAGTGCAGGTAAATGCTCAAAGCCGATGTTGAAAAGATTTTCTTTAAATTGATGAATAATGGCTTTAACTCCTCCGTCCAATATTTTCGTGCCTTTATTAACAACAACAATCTTATCACAGATTTCTTCTACCTGTTCCATGCGGTGTGTACTGAAAATAATGGTACACCCTTTCTTTGCGAGTTTAAAGATCTCTTCTTTAATCAGGTTGCTGTTTACCGGATCCAGTCCGCTAAAAGGTTCATCTAAAATGATCAGTTTGGGTTCGTGCAGCACTGTAGTAACGAACTGTAATTTTTGCCCCATGCCTTTACTCAGATCTTCCACCTTTTTGTTCCACCAGGTCTGCATTTCGAATTTTATAAACCATGCTTTAATTTTTTCTATCGCGTCAGACTTGCTCAAGCCTTTTAATCGGGCAAGATAAACGGCTTGTTCACCAATTTTCATCTTTTTATATAAGCCCCTTTCTTCGGGCATGTATCCTATATGAAGTATATCCTGCAATGGATCAAATTTTCTTCCGTCAAAAATTATCTCGCCTTCATCCGGATAAAAGATTCCTGTTATCATTCGTAGCAGTGTTGTTTTGCCAGCGCCGTTGGGACCCAGCAAACCAAAGATCATTCCCCGATCAATAGTAAAGCTTATATCATCCACAGCTTTTTGAGTGGCGAAATATTTTTTAAGATGTCTGACTTCCAGAAGACTCATAAGTATGAATTTAAATTCAAATATAATAGCTAAGGAGGCTATCAACATCAAATTAGGATAAATGGCAGAATCAGCCAAGATTAGTTTTGAGGTATGGGGTATGAGGTATGAGGTATGAGGTATAGGGTATGAGGTATGGGGTATGAGGTATGGGGTATAGGGTATGAGGTATGAGGTATGA
>CAXSIE010000417.1:0-5147 GCA_964237295.1 uncultured Flavihumibacter sp.
TACAAGAATAATCATATTGCATTTCTACCTGTAAAGACCTCCGATGCTGCTGGGTCGGGTGATTTGTTCAATGTATTATGCGGTTTTGCATATGCAAGAGACCGGAAGGTTGATATTATAAATTACAGCGCGGGATATTATGACCTGAAATCACAAGGATATCCGCCTGTAGATATTAAGAATTTAGTGGCAAAGGAATGTATATTAAGATACCTGACAAAAAACAATATACTTTTAATTGCAGCTGCCGGTAATAAGGATGATGAGAATGAGAAAAATGTATTTACAAGGTATGGATTACCCATACCATCCGCCGGAGATTTAAGAAATCTTAATAAAGTAGCTTTTAATTTTGCATCCTTCGCGGAAGATAAAGATTTACCTAACGTAATTGCTGTTACTACAGTAGATACCGGTAACCCAAGTGTAAGCCCTACCCAGAATTATTCCAATAATGTTGTGGACATAGGAGTTCAAGCTGATGCTATTGTTCAGGATGTATCTTTAAGAAAGCATTATGTTTTTTACAACCCCAGAAGTAATGACCCGGGCAGTGTTATAGAAGGTTCGTCTTTTGCGGCTCCTTGTGTTACAGGATTGATCGCTTCCCAGTATTCGAGGTTTTCACTGAATCCGGGTAATAAAGATTACATTATTGAAACATTAAAAAGCCTTAATTATGTTACGAAATACATTTCTTTGGAAGATAAAATTAAATCAGGTCAGGTTGTAAAAAGGTAATAATCATAATCTATTCAACAACAATAAATGAGGTATTTATTTATAAAAATTATAAGCCTGAGTGTAGTTACTCAGGCTTTATGGTGTAAAAGCAATGCTCAGCCTAACAATAATGAAAGCGTATTTAATAAAATAGTATCCATTGAGCAGGATACATCCATGAACATTACTAAAAAACTGGATCTGCTGTATACCCTGAAACAAGATTTTGAAACAAACAAGTTAACCCGGGATTCAGTCTACGCCAGAATGCTGCATAGAATAGCTGCTTATGATTACGCCATCAATAATTTTGTTCCAACAGACAAATCAATCAATTTGACGCATATTGCTGCAATAATAAACAGTTCCGGAAAAAAAAGCAGTTCATCATATTTTTTGGTGAACAACTATTCAAATCTCGGCCTTTTTTATAAAACACTTGGCTTATATAACCTGGCCCGGATATATTTCGACAGCGCTGTTATCATCAGGAAAAAGCTTACCACCCATAGCCTTGACCTTTTAACTTTAATGATTGAAAACGCCAGTATGCTGAAGAAAATAGGCGATTTCGACAAATCAATCGATCAGCTTAACGAAGCGATACCTATAGCCAACCATACAAACAAATACATGCTGATCCCTACTCTCCTGAATCAAAGGGCACAGGCCAATCTGAAAAGAGGGAATCTAAATCAAAAATTTCTGAATGAGGCACTACACGATGTTGAGGAAGCAGGTGATTTGGCAAAAAGAAATAACAATACCTGGGAAGCCATCAACAGCATGGTTATTAAAGCTGATATTCTTGGTAAAAAAAATGAATTTAAAAAAGGGCTAACCTTATATCAACAAGCCATTCCATTAAGAATCCAGGCAAAGAACTATAACCAAATATCCGATGATTATACTGACATGGGCAATTTCTATTTATCCCAGGGGAAAAATAATTATAAAGATGCCGGAAACTGTTACATGAATACTGTTATGTATGCTGAAAAAACCGGCAATGCAGAAAGACTGGCCAAAGGACATGTAAATCTTGGAATAGTAAGCTTTCTTAAAAAAAACTACTCTGATGCAGAAAAAAATTATATTAGGGCGTTTGAAGATCTGAAGATAAAAAGCGGAAATAATATTCTGAATAATCCTGCTGCTGCTGATTTTAATATCATTGGCAATAAAGAACTTGTTTTGGTGATCCTTGGCAATAAACTTGAATTACTACAGCAAAAATATAACCTCACAAATAACAAAAACGTTTTAGCTGCCTGTCTGCAAACTGCGCTTTTAGCAGACACCCTTATAACAAATGCACGGCATGAACAAGTGGGAGAACAAAGCAAGCTTTACTGGCGTGATTGGACAAGAGAATTTTTTACAAGCGCTATAGAAGCCTGTTACATTGCCAGCGATACAAAGCTTGCGTTGTACTTTATGGAAAAAAGCCGGGCCGTTTTATTAAATGATAAACTTAACGAGCTCAGTGCGTCATCCCAACTTCCTTATGAGGAAGCCCAAAAAGAAAAGGACCTAAAAATTGAACTGATATCAGCACAGCAAAAAGCTGCCGCTACCGTTAATACACCTGAATTTGAAAAACAGTTATCAAATGTTTTACAAGCGCAGAATAACCTGGAGCATTATATAAAATCCCTCGAAAAAAAATATCCTGCTTATTATCAATACAAATATTCCGACAATGATGTAACATTAAGCGGACTGCAGAAATACCTGTTGAAACATCAGCAAAGCTTTATTCATTATTTTATGAACGATACAGCTGTTTACATACTGGCTATTACTCCGGACAGCTCCGCAATAATCAAGTTTGCCGGGAAAGATTTTGATTACCGTAAAATTGAAAAATTTAACTATCTGTGCAATAACAGGAACGCCATACGGTATGATAGCGATTATCAATTGTTTGCTTACTTATCAAATAACCTGTATCAAACATTATTTCAGCCATTGCACCTTCCTGAAGGCAGGATAATTATCTGTCCGGATAATTTTATGTTATCATTTGAAGCTTTATGCTCTGATAATAACGGGAAACGATTTCTGATGAATGATTATACTTTCAGTTATGTATATTCTGCACGCTATTTACTGAATAAAGTTGAACCTTCATTTGCCCGGGGAACTTTTGTAGGTTTTGCGCCTGTTTCATTTAATCCCGATCTTATGGTTCCTGATTTAAAGCAATCAGCCGTTTTTCTGCGGAAGGTTGCAGGTTATTATAAAGACTTTAAATTGTTTACCAATAGCCAGGCAACAAAAAAAAACTTTATAAATTATATATTCAACTATAAAATTGTAAATGTATTTTCCCATGGCAAAGCCGATACCAGTAATAACGAACCCTTGTTGTACATGCAGGATTCTGTGATCCGTCTTTCGGAGCTGCATGTTTTAGATCGCCCTTCAACAAACCTGGTAATATTAAGCGCCTGCCAAACCAATGTAGGTAAAAATGAAACAGGAGAAGGAATATATAGTTTAGCGAGAGGCTTTGCATCTGTGGGCATACCTTCCGTTGCCGCTACTTTATGGGAGGCTGATGAACAAAGCATCTATACTATATCGGAGTTATTTCATAAACATCTTTCAGAAGGAATGACTAAAGACAGTGCTTTGAAAAAAGCTAAATTGAAGTTTATAGAAATGAACAGCTCTAATGAGAAAGCACTTCCTTTTTATTGGGCTGGTATAGTCATCATAGGTAATACCGATCGCATTGAACCTACAGCAAATTCACCTGAGTGGAGCGTATGGGCAATAGCAGGCGCGCTTTCATTAATAGGAGTGATTTTTATATTTGTAAAAAAGAAAAAATGACCTGCTAAAAAGCATGTTTCTAATATCCGGAGTGCTATAGCCATTGTCAATCCCATCTCTGATTTTACTGATGATCTAATGTGTATGCACTGCCCTTACAGAAGAACTTAAACTGATTTAATTAATTTTTCATATTTTGGCAATCCTGTCATTAGCAGGCATTCCATTCAATCAACAACTATTGTTTCAACAGATGATCAACGTTCAGGATTTACATATAGAAGAGGAGATAAGGCCATTGTTTGATTATACTTACAATAATTACGCTGGCAAAGAAGTAAGGGATATCCTCTCGAAAAAGCTTGATTCCAAAGAAGAAATATTGTTTCGGCAGCGGTTGTTAAAAGGGTTCATAGGCAATTGGGAAATATTAAAAGACTATTCTTACTACCGGTTTAATCTATCGGAAATATATGATTTTCTCGAAACCATTTTAATAGAGTCTGTTTCAACAAGGAAGCTGCGGTTCAGGTTTATGTTTTCGGAAAAGGCAAGAGAGCAAAAAAGAGGAAAGCTTATATTGCTGGTACGCCTTTTTTATGCTATTAACAAAAACTATTTAATTAAAATTGATACCGGTGTTTTTCCAGAGCACTATGCAGCAGAAATTGAAGAGATGAAAAAATTCTTTGCCGGGTTTAACCTGGATCGTTACGAAACTGCTTTCAATAAAAATAAATTCCGCACCAGCCATATGGTTGAGCTGCTGATGATCGTTACTGAAAAAATAGGTAACGGCGAAGCAGCGGCTTTCTGGAAACGCTGGTTTTTATTTGAGGCGTATCTATCTATTAGCACCGGTATTGCCAGGCATAGCTTTGTGTTTCCCACATTTGATGATGCTGATTTTGCGCTGGAAGGATTCTTTCATCCGGTGTTGAAAAACCCTGTGAAGAACGATTTTATTGCCCGCCGGCAGGTGATACTTTTAACCGGGCCTAATATGTCTGGCAAGTCTACTTTGCTGAAGGCTTTGGCATTATGTGTCTATCTTACCCATGTAGGACTTGCTGTTCCCGCATCAAAAGCAGTTATGCCGTATTTTAGCACCATTTCAGTGGCCATTAATCTTACCGATAGCATTGTAAGCGGGTACAGTCATTTTATGTCGGAAATTATTACATTGAAAAATGTGCTTACAGAAGCCAGAACCGAAGCCAGATGCTTTGCTATTTTTGATGAATTGTTCCGGGGTACAAATATTGAGGATGCCCTGGAAATCAGTACTGCTACAATAAAGGGGCTTACCCATTTTCCAAACTCAATATTTTTCATTTCAACGCACCTTCACCAGTTGAAGGAAATGGAAGAAATTAAAACCAATAAAATCTCCACCTGTTTCATTGATTGCAAACTGACTGATAACATTCCCGCTTTTACCTATCAGTTGAAAGAAGGCTGGAGTGACTTAAAACTGGGCCGTATTTTATTTGAAAAGGAGGGACTGAATACAATGCTTGAAAGATAACGATTCAGGGAAGATGTGCTGTTATGAATGTAAACTGGAGCAAACAACAAAGCTGTATTGTCAAAAATACCTCTGCTGAATCTGGATGGTTTTCTATCACGAAGAACACTGGTAT
>CAXSIE010000418.1:0-5100 GCA_964237295.1 uncultured Flavihumibacter sp.
GTTCTTTAAAGGGTTACTCGAAGACAATCCGGTTCATACGGAAAATGAGCCGCGGAACGCTGAGGGTGCTCCAAGATTTATAGATAACAAAACTGATGATATTTCCGACCCTGAAGCGCTCCTTTATTATGACGACCTCACCATACAGATAGGTCTTGTACCCAGGCTTATTAAAACCCTTGAAAAAATTGTAGCGTTATCCCCTGCAATCTGCCGCCTGTCTGTAGATATAAACGGATCGAATCAATCAGGTACTGCTTTCAGGATAGCTACTGATTGGTTATTAACCAACTGGCATGTGCTGCATCGTATTTCCGATGGGCTTCGTGCAACAACTGTAACGGCTGAATTTGGTTATGAGGATGATGGCAAGGGTGGCATCAAACAACCTCAGCCTTTTCCTTGTAATGTAAGCAGTATTATGGCTAATAAAGACGATGACTGGGGAATTGTCGCTGTGTCTAATCCACAGGATCTTTCCTGCCCCATCATTAAACTTACCGATGCGGCCGTTCCATCACTGGGTTCATCCGCTTACATCATCCAACACCCGCTTGGCGAACGCAAACGGCTCGGTTTTGTACGCAACCAGGTGTCTGCAGTAACTGATCGTGTAGTACAATATCTTACAGACACCCAGCAAGGTTCCTCCGGGGCGTCTGTTTTTGATACGGATGGTCAACTCATCGCCCTGCATCATGCAGGCGGACGGCCGCAACAGATAATTGGCAAACCACCGTTGAAAAAGAATGAAGGTATTATTGTTTCCAGGATCCTTGCCGGACTTGCCAGTTTGAATATCACGGTTCCTTAGCGTTGAGTAACAAGAATGCTGGGTATCGTAAAGGCAACAGGTACCTGAACAGATGCTTTATTTCTTTCCGAAAGCTGACCGCCGATAGCAAATGCGTTAATGTCTGTAACATAACATTGGTTAAACGAACTACCGGCACTGATGCTATAATTCACAGCACTATTATGTTTTCCATTTAGATAATTTAACAGGATGAATATATAATTTCTCAGTAGGAAAATTTGAGATGAGCTCTTCTAAATTGTAATGATAAAGCTGCATTTGCTTTTCATAATTGTCTGCTTCTTCTTTTGAGTACGTCCAGTAAATATCGCCTCTCCTGCCTAATTGTGGTTCAGTAACTACTTCCTCTGCGGCAAGCAACAAAGCAGTTGGAATAGCAAATTCAACAAACAATTCATTAGCCGCGAATACCCCGCAATAATGACAGAAGTTTTTTATAGATGCCTGCGAAACAATAACCAGGTCAGAATAAGAACCTACCATCGGATAAGAAAGAGGATACTGTTTTTTTAACGGATTCAAATGGTATAAATACTTGGTGACATGCACCCGGTGCTGATGATCGTTCAGGGATAAAGGAAAAATTCCTCCTCTTATATCCTGGTAAGAAAGCGGCTTTATAGTTATACCATGTTTTTTTAACGTTGTTTCCGCTTCTGAGTAAGAAGGCATTTCATTACTTGCTTCCGTACCATTTTTCGGATGGCTATAATTGATTACTTCCCTTATTCTCCACCAGTAATATTTGTCTGGGCTGCCTGGTGATTTTTTAAATTTTTCAAATCGCAGCGTATCGTTATTGGTAAGGTTATGAAGATGGAAGATCTCAGGAATAAAGCTTGCCTTCGCTGATAAATGGAAGTATTCCTTATAATTGTTTTCGTTGATTGCCGGATTAAGCACAAGGTCGTCACCAATAAAAATATAGTGCTCATATTTTTCAGAAAAATATAACTTAAGGCCCTGGGCTATGTATCCCTGAAAATAAAATGAATTTTCGTATACAGGTATTACGTTAGGGTGATCTCCATTATAAAAAGGCACCAGATAATAGATATTGCTGAACCTGCTATTATACAATTTCTCCAGAACCGGAATATTTTTATCATAACGATGATTGAAGATAAATATTAGTGCTACTTTATCTGACATAATGCAATATTATTGTAAGCTTATCCAATGGTTGAAACGCTTAAAGATACGGAGGATCATCTTCAAACTTTCAAACCTGATGTGGCTTAAGATATATTAGATAAAAAATCTTTTAAACTGCTCTGTTTATATTCACAGCAGCATGTAAATTTTGTGGTTTGGCTATATACGCCTGAATTTTAAAATCAGTGGTAATACATACTTATTCAATGCCTGTTTTATTATATCCCTGAATGCGCTGTCTACAATCAATACCAGGCACGCAAAGAAAAGTGTGAAAAGCCCGGAGTTAACAACAAGCTTACTGAAATACATAGTTGCAGGCATCAGTTTATCCACTAAATTCTTGCATCCCAAGCCGGCTACAATACTTAAAGGAATAATTATAGCCCAGGGGCTTACAGAAGTTTTAGAAGAGACATCTCAAGATAGCCTAATTTATATACCCGGTAATTATAAAAGAAAAAATCCGCGATTATAGTCATAGACAGGTTTACAACCAGCGTTCCTATTATACCATAATACCTGGCAGCAAAGAACATCAATATGCCATAAAATATATTTCTGATAATATTGAACATGCTGTTCATTTTTATATCTCCTAAAGCGTATCCCACATTACCCATGAA
The DNA here is from genome assembly GCA_964237295.1 of uncultured Flavihumibacter sp. Lineage (GTDB taxonomy): Bacteria > Bacteroidota > Bacteroidia > Chitinophagales > Chitinophagaceae > JADCRZ01. The sequence continues at coordinate 2,599 of CAXSIE010000418.1, forward strand.
AGTGCACATCAAGCTGCAAAAGAAATTGGCAACCAACAGGCACAAAATAACATTTCCCGCAAATTGCCCTTTTCCCGTCCAGGCAGTAATGAGGTTGTCATAATTTAAAAGGAACATAAAAGCCGCAAATAAAGTGGCATAGGAGTAAAACCTGAACTGAATGTTGATGAGGTTGATGATGGAAGATTTATCACCTTTTCCTTTAGCATGTGAGATCAGCGGCATCAATGCAACGGAATGGCGGCCAATAAGGGAATAAGTAACATTGAACGGCCGCTTATTGATTTCATAAACAGTTATCATGGCGGGTGAGATAAACCTTGCCAGCACTATCATGTCCACACTGTACGCTAATCCTGAAATAATTTTTGATGATGAGGTGAAAGAAAAAATCCGGATAAAGTGTTTAAAATGCGAAAGGTTCGCTACTATTTTTATTTTTAGTTTTTCTAACACCTTCAGCATGGAAAACAGGTTATATAAAATCAGGAAAAGCGCTCTTGCCAGGTTGGCAATGGCTATCGAAAGCACCCCGTAATTTAGAAACAAGAATATCAGATTAACCAAGAGAAAGGCCAGGTTAGCAAGCAGGGAAGCTATAGCAACCTGCGCAGAGTTGTGTAAACCCTGATTAATACCAGACAGGCTGAACGATACTAAAGACATACCGGTGGCAATAACAGACAGCACCAGCGCCATGGATAAGTGAGGATACTGCGTTACATCTTTGTTAATGAGCCTGCCTATAAAGAAATAACATATAAATCCTAAAAGAATTGCAAGTAATAAAATGAATGCAGAAGCTATAAAACCTGATCCTATTGATTTTCCTATTTCAAGATTTTCTTTTCTGCCATTTAATTCGGCAATTTTTTGTTGTAATACTTCTCCTACACCCGGATCAACCAATGTCATCCATCCCAGAATATTTCCTGTTGCCAGCCACACGCCAAGTGTAGTGGCGTCTATATGCAGCAGGTACAGCGGAAGTAGAAGAATTGAATTAAATATGTTGGTAAGAACCCATCCATATTGAAAGATAAAATTCCATTTTAAAATTTTTTTATCCATTAGCTCTTTGAAATACAGGTAATTTTATCAAATAATAACGCTTGATCCTTTGCAAAATTATACTGGTTTTTGATTTGGAGTGCAATGTAAGATTAACTCCTTGAATACTGTTTTAAACAGCTAAAGAAGAGTCGTGCCTTTTTTTACTAAAACATTCACGAATTTCATTCTCTTTCATGTTTTGCCAGTATCGTGTTGAATGAATAACTTTTTTACCTTCATTGTAAAGCTCGTCAGGGGAGGCAGGAAGTCCTTTCCAGGCACAGGCAAATGGCATTCCTTTATAAGACAGGCTTCCTAAATCAAATCCTGCTGCTTTGGCAAGCAGGGAAAACAGGTGGTCTTCACCCAGGTTAAGTGTTTTCAGTTTATAGTAAGGAAGCAATCCTTCTTCCTTTAATTTAATCAGGCATAGCTCATTTACGAAATAAGCGCCACCAAAAACGCTTTCTCCTGCGATATATCCATTGGAGATCGCCTTAAGATACAATTTTCTTAAAAACCAGTTTGCATAAGGCCTGTGGATATACTTCCAGGTGCTCACGCCATTTAATATCCGCCTTCTCGGCCATCCTATATCCCATGGATTGCCGTTATATTCGAACGGATACTGGCCGGCAATACCAATTTTGGGGTTCTGTTTAAATAATTCCAGCGCTGCTGCTTCCGGTTCCTCACCTATCACCAATGCATCCGTATCTAGTTTAAACAAAGCCTTGAAATGGTAATGATCCAAAGCAAAGCTGAATGCAAGAGAAAGATTTATATACAAACCTACCCATCCTCCCATCGGTTTCTCTGTAGGTAGTATATCTATTTCAGGAAACAGTTTTTTAACCTGAATCCCGATACCCTGATGCGAATCATCAGCAAGTATAAATTGATAACTGCGTTTTGTATAATAAATATAACTGGTAATTGTATCGGCAATGAATGCTATCTGTGTTCCGGGACCTACGGGAATAACAACTACAACATCAACAGATTTCTTCATAAATATATACTGATTTTAGTTAGTTTGGTAACTTGACTGCTTTGCTTAAACCTGTTTGATATTTACTGCCACATAATAAAATTATAATTCAATTATCCAGCAATAATATAGTAATTCATTACTTCCCTTATTTAAATTATAAAGAGCAACTAAGTTTCACTTTAACTTAGGAATATATCATAATGCAAACAGCTATCTTAATCTTAGAAATGGTTATAATTTTAAAGATATTACTTTGAATAAGCCTGAAGTGGGAAGCAAATCATTAGGAGCGCTACAATAATAGCGATTAATTTGCAAAGGATATCAAAATCAACATAGTGTATAATGAACATATAAACAATTATGCCCACATGTTTCTTATTTAATGGATGATGCTGTTTGCCGCTTTACAATCTGGTATTTGTAGAATTAAATACCCGGATATGTCCCATAAC
>CAXSIE010000419.1:0-3899 GCA_964237295.1 uncultured Flavihumibacter sp.
TTCAATAATGTTTCAATCGCAATCCTGGCTTCTAACCGTGCTAAATCGGCACCTAAACAGTAATGAGCACCGGCTGCAAATGCCAGGTGATTTCTCGGATTACGGTTCAGTTTAAATTCGTGTGGTAATTCAAAAACCAACGGGTCTCTGTTAGCACTTCCAAGACATAACCTTACCTCCGAATTTTTAGGAATAACAGTACCGGACATCTTTACATTGTCTGTGGTTGTTCTCCAGCACGTCTGCTCCGGAGACTCAAAACGCAACACCTCTTCTATAAAATGAGGCAGTTTGGAAAGATCTGATTTTACCTCTGTTAGGATTTCAGGCCGGGTCAACAATATTAGTACCGAAGAACTGATAAGCATACTGGTTGTTGTGGTACCTGCAACCCAAAGCAGTTTTAATATACTGGTTAGTTCCTCCACTTGAAAACCCTTTTCTTTATCATAATGCAACAGTTGCGCGCATAAAGATTCGTCAACACTATGCTTATACTTTTTCAGATAAAGGGAAAAAAATTCTTCCAACATTGGAATATAACTAAGCTCATACTTGTTGGTACCGATTTTGCCTTGAAGATCTTTAAATTCTTCCGGACTTAAACCCACTAAATGACTGATCACTTTTTCAGTGAGGGGTATAGCATAATCGTTTACAATATCGAAATCTCTGTGTTTAATTTGTTCAATTAATGATCCGGCAGTAATCTGAATAAAATCTGCTAAAGAAGCTATGGAAGTATTTTTAAAAAAAGGAGCTATAATTTTTCGTGCACGTCCATGATCCAAAGATTCAGCACCCAATAAGATAGCGTCTAATCCTTTAGCCGGACTACTAGAAAATATCTTTGGGTTTTTAAGTGCAAAATTAACATCTGCATAATTTAATACCAGCCAGTACTGTTGTTTTTCAAGAAATTGGGTAATACCGCTTTTTTTTAGGGATTCGTAATAAGGATAAGGATCATAAAAAAAATCAGGGCTCATAAATCCGGAAGCATTGCTGGAACTTTTGGAAAAATCAGAAGCAGTTGATGGTATGCCATCATTTAATAAAATTGTAAGCTCGTTTACAGTTTTATCAATTAATGGCAATTCCGCTTCGCCATTTCTAAAGCTATCGAAAATGGCAACCTCTTTATTAAGATCATGGGCACAGTCTTTAATGTCCTCCGATAACTTGGGATGCGCTCCAACATTTAAAAAGGTGTTAAAGCCGCTGCTTATAGCATTTGTTATCACACGCCCGAAGAGCACCGGATGGGTAAGCATTTCCACCCAAAATTCCGCATTTAAGCGAGAGCCTGCAAGGAACGCATCCTCATACAAGCAGGTATGGAAGGGAATCTTTATTGGGAGGTAGTTTATTGATCCGAACTTGCCAAGAATATCCTCTTTAACTCTGTTTATTGCATCAATGGAATAAGGCGTATGATAAGCACCGTGATATTGAAGCTGGTTACTGCTTATATTGTTTTTTCGCAAAACAGATGAAACGATGTCAATGTTTTTATTGGAACATATCAGCACTCTTTTCGTTAAGGTAAATTCAGCAAAATGAATAAGAGCACCGGCGGACTCTTCAATTACATGGGCCAGTTCGGCTGCTGAAAGATGTAACATGAATAAGGTACACGCTTCCGCCATATGCGCACAGGTATCAAAAATATAAAAAGCGATGGAAACGGCATCTTCCAGCGAGTAGGCACCCGCCGCATATCCGGCGGCTGCTTCTCCCAGGCTCATTGCTACGATAGCTTCAGGTAATATTTTTTTTGATGTATAAAAATCTGTAAGCGCACATTGGATACATGATAATCCGACAAAAATTTCAAGCTCTGACGCGTCTTTTAAATCAAAATTTTTGTCTTCGAATATTTTTAGTAAATCGAAGTTGAATTTGCTGATACAAATCTTGTGACTCCTTTTTATCGATTCGCGGAATATCCGATTCTCTTTAAAAAGTGCCTGGCCGATTTTTGTATAGTTCCCATTCCGGCCCTGAAAAACAAACATCAATTTATTTTCAATTGTAGCCGCTGCAACTTCATGATCTCCTTTTTTGCTGAAGTAACGGTTAAACCAGGACAAGACATAAGACTTCAACGAATTGGGGTTAACAAAATTTAACCGCATCGGGTACTTCCCGGCATTTGCCAAGGTGCCAACACTGCTGGCGATGATGGCTATCTTCTGTTTAAAATAGAATAGAGTCATTACTTGATGCTGTTGTTAAACAATTGCTGATAGTCGCCCTCCTGCTTCATTAATTCCTCGTGCGTACCCGATTGTTTTATAGTGCCTTTAGACATAACATAGATATAATCCGCCTTTTGAATAGTTGACAGTCTGTGGCTTATCACCAGAGCGCCCTTCGAGCCCATATCCCTTTTTAAATTTTTGAAGAGCTGGTCTTCTGAATAAGTATCCAGCGCGCTGGTTGCTTCATCAAGAATAACAATACTCGAATCGCTATAAAGGGCCCTCGATATTGCCAGCTTCTGCCATTGCCCTATACTTATCTCATGCCCGTTTTCAAAAATTTTACCCAGCATGGTTTCGTACCCCTGGGGCAATTCTGAAATGAATGTTGCCGCACCCGAAATTTTTGCTGCAGTGTTGATATTTTCCTTATCAAACAATTTGCTAACATTACCGTATTTGATATTATCTATTGCAGTTACATTATAGCGCACAAAATCCTGAAAAACCACACTTATTTCCTTCCGGTATTTTTCAACATCGTAACGCCTGATGTTGTTACCAAGATATTGTACGGAGCCTTTATCGGTATCGTACAATCTGCATAGAAGCTTGATCAACGTTGATTTTCCGGACCCATTGTGGCCTACCAGGGCAGTCACTTTCCCACTCTTTATTTCAATGTTTATATTTTTCAATACTTCCTTTTCGCTGAAGGGATAGGTGAAATAAAGGTTTTCGGTTTTTAGTAACACACTTTCGTTCGCTTCTATCGGTAAAGCGTTTTCATTGGTATCAATATTAATCTTAAGGTCAAACATTTCAAATATGCTTTTAACGATGATGCTGTTTGCATATAACTTTGAAATACCCGAAGTAATGGATTGGAGCACGCCAAAAGATTGAAGAAAGATTATTATAAATATAGAAAGGTCTCCTACATTTGTTTTGCCATTCAAAGTGCTGAAAGATATGGTGGCTACACATGAATATACACCTAATACAGCAAGCAGGGCCGTTACGAGTCCGCCTAAGAAGTTTTTTCTGTTGATTGCAATTCTTTCTTTTAATAAACCCTGCCTGATAGCAACATAGATATTATTTATGTGCGTTCCAATGCCAAATGCCCTTATTTCTTTGGCCGAAGTGTCGCTTGTAATAAGATCACTGAAATATGACGCCTTTCTTTCAACGGGGGTTTGTTTGATCCGCCATTCCTGAAGCCCCTTTGCCAGCCTTATTTTCATGATCATTGTGGGAATAACAAACAGTATCAACATCGGCAGCAATAACCAATGAATAGAAACAATAATGGTTCCTATTGCTACGATCATTATAACATTTTTAGCAAGTTCCATTAAGTCGGTAATGATGGAAGCAGGCCTGTCTGACCCGGCGTCCTTTGCACGTTTCAGTATATCGAAATAGCCGGGACTTTCATAAAAATACAGATCTAGGTGAATGGCACGCTCGTGTATTTTATTATCGATATATTCACTCACTTTTGACGACTGGTATTCTACTATTATTCCTGATATTAATTTTACTGCGGTATAAGAAACGGCAAGGGAAAAAGTAAAAATCAGGCTGGCAATCAGATCATGCTCGCTGTTATTTGTGCGGGCATTAAGCTTGCCCACCATTTGTATCAGGTTTTTAGAGGCATACATGGTTCCGAACCACAATGCGCTTTCT
>CAXSIE010000419.1:3949-5081 GCA_964237295.1 uncultured Flavihumibacter sp.
ATAAAAACAATAGTAAGGAGGGTAAGCGCAGGAGCAATAGAAAAAATTAAGAGTACCAGCCTTGAAAGATTTAAGTTGGATATTTTTTTAGAAATTTTTTTTTTAAGTGAATGCATGTGTCAGTAATAGGATAGTTTTAATGATATGATGTTGTAACGATATGCGGGCTATCATCTTATTACATTGCTCATTAATGTTTATAGTTATTAAACTGATTAATTTGAGCGGGCGCTTTACTACTACAAGGTAGTATTAATCGTTATCTCATTGATCTGCTTCAGACTCTTTTTGCTCTTACTAAGTGTTTTTTCTAAAACAGGATAAATTTTTCTGTAGCAGGCGTGTTAAATATGTACTTGTATATTGTTACGCATGGAATTGAAGTAATTAACCTTGTAACTGTTGTTAAGCTGTTCATTCATCTTTAAGAAAGCCCTCTTTTATCAGGTAATGTATAATGATGTTAGCGCTATGCGTGGGCGAGTAATCAGTGGTGTTAATTTCAATCTCAGGGCTTCGGGGAGGTTCGTACGGATCGTTAACACCGGTGAAATTTTCCAGTTTGCCTGCCCTTGGCACACACGACTGCACCTCCGTGCTTAACCACTTCGGCGGCAACAAAACCGATGCGCCTGACATTTGTATCCCGGTCTTCTTTACTAAAACCCAATCCTGTGGAAAGGTGTGCGCGAACATTATCACCGTCCAGTAAGGTTACCTGGCGGCCACGTTGCAACAACTCATCCGCCATAATAGTAGCGATGGTTGATTTGCCTGCCCCGCTCAGTCCGGTAAACCAGATACAGAAGCCTTGTTTGTAAAGCAGGGGATCGCGCTGCTTTATAACTTCAGCAATTTCCATATGAATGTAAGTACCACCAAAGGGCGTAACTAAAGTTATAGGAGCATCTTGCATAAATGTTTAGTAATAGCGGTTACGGTTTTGATGTATATAAAATAATATTAATCACCTGTTGTTAAACAGGCAAAAGTTAACCCTATATCTTTTATCGAACATTCATTGTTACTTATGAAAGCCGGATATTTTAAGCAGGTAAATATCTTCCTTACAAACTGCTAGGGGTTTTTATTTATAATTCTATCAAAGTTCAAAGCCGGGAATACACTTATG
>CAXSIE010000420.1:0-5073 GCA_964237295.1 uncultured Flavihumibacter sp.
GGTGCTTGTAATTAAAAAGAACTGCTTAACTTAATGACATTGCCCTTCGGGGTTTACGGTTCCAGTTAAAGTCATTTATCGCTCAAATACAATGCTTCCACTTTTAATAACTTTGTTAATTAATACTTCCCTGCCTGTAAATTGAAACATTACATGATCATTTTTATTATTAAAACCAGGATCGTTTTTCAACAACATCTTTGCCGCATTGGCAGATGCCATTTGCCATGCTTCACTTAATGTTGAAATATTTTTATGAATAAGATGTTCAACATTCTCTAACAACGATGCAGCCGCTCCCGCCAGTAATCCCGGATGGCTTTTAACAGACAACCTTTTTTCTTCATCCAGTATTACCGTGCCACCGATATGAGTGTGGTATTCTCCCGGGGCCATACCTGCGAAGCAGGTGGCGTCACTTACTAAAATGGTGCCTTCCCCTTTATTTTTAATCACCACTTTAATAAATGAATCCGGAAGGTGTATCCCATCGGCTATGATGCAGGCATACAGTTCTTCTGAAGCCAGTTGATCCCATATTATATTGGGATGGCGTTGTAACAATAAAGGAACGCCATTCCCCAAATGAGTAGAAAGGGAGGCGCCGGCACTAACAGCCATCCTTATCTGCTCTGAATTTGCCATTGAATGGCCAAGAGCCTTCCCATTCCGGGGCAATAGTAACAAGCTTTATTTTTCCACCTGCGGCTTCCTGAAAACTACTGAATAATTGCCAATCGGGAGCTTTGATATATTGTTCGTCGTGGGCGCCTTTCGCACCTGTAACAGGTGAAATAAAGGGACCTTCCAAATGAATACCCCAGATACAATCCTTTACAATCGGATCTGACAAACAGGCGTTGTGAATGGTACGAACAATTTCCAGGATGTTTTCATCGGAGTTGGTAATAACAGTGGGCAGGAAAGTGGTGATCCCCTTACTAAATAAATAATGGGTTGCCTCTGCAATATCCTGCGTGGTTACAGAAGGATCGTTAAAATCAATTCCATTGATACCGTTTATCTGCAAGTCTATCAAACCGGGTCCGATAAATGTAACAGGTTCATCCCTGATTGCCGCTCCCGGAATATTTGTTATAGCACCATCACGCAGGTTTAATTCCTGCATTTCGTCTGTAATACAATTTCTGACTGTTAATACTTCCTCACCGTTATACATTTCATTGTTCATAAGCAAGCAGCTTCTAAGTCGTTTTTTTAAGAGCAGTCATCAGGTTTTCTACTTTTGCAGGTACTGTTTTCGTTACAAGTCCTATTCCAATAAAAACAATTGCTGCAACAATCGTAGGCAACCCTACTTCCAGGGCAAGGCTGTTCAAATGAATGTCCTTTGTAATTATAAATGTGGCCAGCCCTGCAACAATGGAAGCAATAGCCGCTTTGGGTCCACAGGATTTAAACACCGGAAGCAGGCCGAATATTAAAGGCATGGAGGTTGGTCCAAGCAAGGCCGCGAACCAGTTGACTATAAGTCCAAGCACTCCGCCAAACCGTTCATAATTAAGGGCGATGGCTATAGTTGCCAGGGTAAAGATGAAAGTGGTAATCCGTGCAGTGCGCAGCGAATTTTTGTCATCAAGAAATTTCCTGTTAACTACCGGGAGGATGTCCCTGGTAATTACCGCAGCAATGGTATTGACATCCGAAGCGGTCATGCCCATAGTTGCCGCAAATAACGACGCAATTACAAGCCCTATCATTCCCTGTGGTAATATTTTTACCATCAGCAAACCAAAAGATTCAGCAGGGTGTTCCAGCCCCGGCAGCATTACAGGAGCGGCCCACATAGGAAAAAATAAAATCAACGGCCAGATCAGGTATAAAATCCCCGAAAGCCGGGCCGCTTTGGATGCTTCTTTTTCATTGGGTGATGATATATACCTGGTAGCAAGGCTCCAGCTACCCCCGTTATAACTAAGAAAATAAAGAAAGAACATAACACCCACAAAACCGGCCGTATAAGGATCATTGAACAACTGACTGTGGCCTGGCGGCAGGCTTTTCCATATGCCTGTGATAGAATCAAGGCCACCGAGCCGGTTTACTACCAGCACAAACATCACCACACCACCCAATACCTGCACAATGAACTGAATAAGGTCCGTTACAATTACACCCCATAAGCCGCCGAAAGTAACGTAGATCAACGTAACCACTCCGGAAGCGAGTATGCCTTTTGTCATCGGAATGCCGGCAACTACCTTCAACAAAATTCCAATGGCCGCCCATTTGGCTCCCACATCAAAAACTTTTAGTAACACTCCCGCCCATGCTATGATTTGTTGTGTTAAAACATCATACCTGATACTTAAATATTCAAGCGGAGACTGTATCTGCAGCTCTTTGCGCAGGCGAACCCAGTAAACAGGAAATATTGTAGCGGTTGCTATTATCACCACAGCCACAGGAAAGGCCCACCACATATACATGGTAAAACCATGAGTATAGGCAACGGCGGCATACGCGACAAACACGGCTCCGCTATGGCCTGACACATGATGAGAAATGCCTGCCAGCCACCAGGGTAATTTTCCTCCGGCCACAAAATAATCTTCGGAGTTCCTGCTTTTATAATAAGACAAAACGCCTACGACAAGCATGATCAGAAAGAAAAGGACTATAACAACAAGATCAATGGTGTTGAACTTCATTAACCGGTTTTAAATTGTTGCAATGTAAGGCGGATGGTAAGTATTCCAATTTTTTATGCGTAACCTCATTCTACATCAATACCCGGGATTCTGCTGGATCTTGGCACTGATATTTAAATCGATCTGGTTCTGTGGAATCGGATACAGCACATGAAAATTCTGAATGTTCGCACCGGGAGTCTTAGGGTTGTTGTTATATAATTTCACTCTTTCCACCAGTTTGCCCATACGCCTTAAAGTAAGCGGCCTCCATTCTTCACCATACAATTCGCGGCCACGTTCATCTAATATATAATCCAAGGTCACATCCTGCGGATTAACCGGCTTTGCCTTGGCCCTGTTTCTTATCAGGTTGATATCTGCCGCAGCTGCAGCCTGGTTCTTTAAACCTACATTTGCTTCTGCACGTAACAGCAATGTTTCAGCAAACCGGATGGCATAGATATCTTTTTGATTATCTCCACCGCCGGACCTTGCAGGATCAGTGAAATGATGAACCGGGTCGGTAAATTTCATGAAATAAGGAAAGATGTACTGGCAGGTATCATTCAGGGCATTCCTGGCTCCGGCAGGATACTGACTGAAATCAATTTTTTTCTTATCGTATTTCGAACCGGGCGCATCAAAATAAAAATTTCTTTTTATATTATTTTCAGCATTCCTGATATCATTGTTCCAGTCGCTGACCCAGATATTGTAGGCCAGGTAATTGGTAGGGCGCATCCATCCTACAGGGCGACCCAAAGTATCTGAGTACCCGGTATAGCTTCCATTGACAAGCGGACCCCTGAATGCTTTGAAACCATCTGGTGTGTTTCCCATTCTATAGTAAGCAGGCCCGAAAACCCTTTCACCCTGATCATACAATCCACCGACGATAAGCGGCTCTACCTGTATCACCCAAACTGCTTCCGTGTTTTCAGGAAGGTTCTGGTTGCCGAATCCAAACAGGTCAAAATACACATCGCCCGTACCGAATACATCTGATCCCAGCCTTGTTCCGAAACGTTTTGTCATCAGCGCATAGTTGTACCCGGTAATTACTTTTGTAGCTGCGTCTACTGCTAGCTGGTATTTAGCTTCGTTGATATACAGCTCGCTTAACATGTGCCCGGCGGCGCCCTGTGTTACTCTTCCCGGCGCTTCTTCCTTACCTTGTACCGGAAGGTTGGCGGCAGCAAATACCAGGTCATCTTCCATCAGCTTGTACACATCTGCTTTAGGCGCTCTTACGAAATCTGTTTTTGCTGAAGTGATTACATCTTTAACAATAGGAACATCACCGTAAAATGCAGCAAGAATACGGTATGCAAAGGCCCTGAAAAACATCGCCTCCGCCAGGTAAGCATTCTTTTGAGCGGCATTTGTCCAGATAGACGCATCTGCATTATTAACCGCCTGGATAATAACATTGGCCCTTTGAATAAGCTGGTAATTCAATATCCAGAAGCCGGAGGTATAAGTGTTTGACGGATTAAAAAACACGGAATAATCCGTTAAGAACCGGGCGCTGCCGGGATCTTCTCCATAATAAGCCACATCAGTGCCCATGCCATATAACTGCGTTGCATTGTCATTCACTCCATAAAACCAGTTTGCACGTACGGAGGTATATAATCCTGCCATTCCCTGTCGCATACCGGCAAGCGTATTATAAGCATTTTCAGGTGCGAGGAAATCCAGGGGTGTTTCTTTAAGAACACTCTTGTTGCATGAGAGCAGTGAGAGCATCGGAACAGCCAGCAGCAACAGGCACCTACTATTGAAATGATGTAAAGAGGTTTTCATTATATGCAGTTTATTATTCTTGATTTATTGTCGGTTTATATTTAGTTACAGCGTGAGCCTTACCCCGGCGATAAAGTTTCTCATAAGCGGTAAATCGCTGACGCCGGTTTCAGGATCCCAGCCCGACCAATGGGTCCAGGTATATACATTCTTGCCTGCCAGATAAACCTGCGCTTCCTTCATGCCCAGCGTTTTCAGTATGCGGTTGCCCAGCTTGTATGTAAGGGAAACATCCTGTTATCTTACAAAGCTCCTGCTTTCATAAATACCGCTTAGCACTTCAGGTGCATAATAAATTCCGACAGCGTTGGTAACACCATTATCAGGCGTCCAATAAGGACGTACTGCCGTAAGATTGGTTCTGATAATACCAGCCGATTCCCGGCCCGCCGGTGCGGAAGAAGCATTTATGTTGGGAGCATTGTTTGCCAGGTAATAATTGTTACCTCCCTGGATAGAGTTTATAAAGACGAACAGGCTGAAGTTTTTGTAAGAAAAAGTGTTGCCGATGCTGAACCTGTAATTAGGTGTCTGGTAACCGATAACTTTCCTGTCTCCGTTGGCTTCTATGATGCCGTCTTTGTTCTGATCAACATATTTGAACTGACCGGGA
>CAXSIE010000421.1:0-5031 GCA_964237295.1 uncultured Flavihumibacter sp.
TGAATAGTTACCTTCTTTATAACCGTTGCGGTTATAGAAAAACACCTCTCATTTTGCTCTCACACAGATCAAAGTCTTTCAAAAAGGCTTACCTAAAAATGTCCATATTGAAAGGGTATTCCTGTCAGACAATTTTATAATTCCCCTGGTATTGTTCATCCTTCATCATTGTGATTGAAGTGAAACACATTGGTGAATTCACCTATTACGGATCTTTTATTGCTGAATGTAAGTTTTTCAAGTTTTAGTGATGATATATCTGCAGCAAAAACTTTTCTGTACTTCGGGTGCATGGTGCCTCCGGTAACGCCGGCAGGCTTTGATGGATCATACTGGAATTCCGGATCAACCAAAGTTCCTCTTGGGTACATAATTCCCGGAATACCTTTACCACGGTAATCAAGATTAGCAGGATGATCAAGACCGAGTGTGTGTCCATATTCATGAGCAGCGGTTGTAGACCCAACATATAAATTTTCCAGTTTGAAGTAACCACTGTTACTTCCAAGGCCATCCACAAAAGAGATATTTCCATGTGCATATTCTTCCACCCGAAAATAATTATTGCAGGGATCGGTATTGCCATAAACTTCTTCCATATCGATAGAAGCTCTTATTGCAGCGCTGATACGAAATTCCACAAAAAAAGGAATTTTTTTTATACGGATCATTCCTTTTGGTTCGTTCCACATGGTTTCTATTTCTTCCCTAACAGAAGCAGTAAGCTGTTCATCTGCAGCATTTCCGTATATAATGATATTTGATCTGATAGTAATTAAATTATGATGCACATCTATTTCCGCTTCTCCCATTTTCTTTAATTTAAAGGTGTTAAGTTAAGCATCAAATTACATATTGAATTGTAGTGGCTAACTTTACAAGAATTCGTTCAAGGCCAATTTCAAAATATCGTATTTTTAAGTATGCAATATAGAGCTACTCATACCAATGTTGAGGTACTTACACCAGGTAACCCACAATATAAAGAATCGGACAACCGGAGTGAACAGTATTGATTAAACAGTTTTAATTAACAGATCATTAAAATCAAATCAATGGAAAGGAGAAGAAAAATTACAATTGCAGTATTACTTATGTTATCAATTGGTAATTATACCAGGCTGAAAGGAAATGAAAACATCCGGTTGATTCAGTTTATTTCCATATTTACAATCGGCTTACTGTCCGGACTTTTATTAAACGAACTGATCACCTATTTTAGAAACAACAGAAAGTAATCCAACATAGTTTATGAAAAGACGATCATTTGTAAAAGCTTCTGTTGCAAGCCTTATACCACTGGGAAGCCTTGCTTCAAAAGATTGTAACCGGGTAAAAAAAGTAAACGAAGAATTTTATGAACTAAGGGTGTATACCTTAAAGAATGAAACACAACAAAAACTGGTAGAGGACTATTTCTCAAAGGCTGCCATCCCGGCTTTAAATCGTTTGGGAAGCAAAAATATCGGAGTATTTACCGAGCTTAAGCCTATAGGAAACACAAAATTATATGTTATCGTTCCGTTTAAATCATTGGAGGCTTATTTAACCATCAATGAAAAACTATCCGGCGATACAGCTTATAATGAAGCGGGAGCTGCTTATCTGAATGCGCCGGCCACAGACCCGTCCTATGAACGAATCGAAAGTTCTTTACTCAGGGCTTTTGCCCATATGCCTGCAATAGAAGTTCCGCAGAAAAAGCCACGCATATTTGAATTGCGCCGTTATGAAAGTGCCAGTGAAAACGCCGGAAAAAAGAAAATTGAAATGTTTAATTCACTGGGTGAAATAGATATCTTTAAAAGAGTTGGCTTAACACCGGTATTTTTCGGAGAAACGCTTATAGGGACGCTTAGGCCCAATCTTACCTATATGCTTACTTATGATGATATGGATGAACATAACAAAAACTGGAAAACTTTTGGCAGTGATCCCGAATGGAAAAGAATCAGTTCAATGCCGGAATATATTGACGCAAAAATTGTTTCTCATATAACATCCATTTTCCTGGCACCAACAGCGTTCTCGCAGATATGATGTTTGCCTTTAAAATCAATTCCAAAGCAGCATTTTCAGAAGCATCAGATAAATTTTATATGCTTTTATAGCACAATTGTACCAAAGTTATGGTTGTTATAACCTGTTTCGCTAACTTGATGTATAAATAAAGCTTGTTGTGCAAGGCAGAAATTTTTTAAATACGATTGATTTAACGCATCCAAAATATCTTAAGACACTGGTTGAAAACCGTAGTTTTTATAATTTGAATAATTGTGAACTGAACGTGTTTGAAAGTTACCAGGAAGTTTACAGGGTACCACTTACGTTCAACGATTTTGTGATAACAAGTATGATAAGAGGTAAGAAAGTGATGCATCTCCTGGATAAGCCTGCATTCAATTACCTGCCGGGAGAAGCAGTGATCGTTCCGCCGAATGAAACTATGGTGATTGATTTTCCTGAAGCCGAAACCACCAATCCTACTCAATGTATTGCCCTTGCTGTAGATGCAGGATATATGAATAATACGCTGGATTATTTAAACAACTATTACAACAGCGATCCTGACAATAAACATAACTGGAAACTTCAATTTAATAAATATCATTTTTATAATGATGCAGAAATAACCGGTATCATAAATAAGCTGATAAGGGTGTGCAGCAGCACTGATAAAACAAAAAATATTTATGCCGACCTGACCCTGAAAGAACTTGTAATACGGCTGATTCAAAGCCAGCATCTTTTGCAGGTACATGATGAAACAAAAAAAGCCGGTAATAAAAGCCGCTTGCATTTTGTATTGCATTTTATCCATGAACACCTGTCAGAAAAAATTGCTGTAGACACCTTGTCACGTAGAGCATACCTGAGCCGCAATGAATTTTTTAAATGGTTTAAAGAACAATTTGGCATTACACCTTTGGATTATATTAACAAAGAAAGACTCAAGCTGGCAAAACAATTGTTATCCGACAAACGAAGTACCCTATCGGAAGTTAGCCACCAGTGCGGTTTTACCGATGTAAATTATTTTATCCGGCTTTTTAAAAAAACAGAAGGAATTACTCCGGCAGCATATAAAGGCTGCTTATAGCTAAAGCATTATAAAATCCAATATCCATTGTTTTTTGCTTTAGATTCATTCAACAGGCCTATCCAAAAACCGGAATACTTTTCCGGTTTTTTTTATGTTCTTCCATTGCATGATTTTAATAAGACTGTCGGGCTATGTCATTAAGTTAAGCGGTTGTTTTAAGTACAAGCACTAGTGGTAAGTTAACTGTAAGATGACCTAGGGTTTTCAAACCACGGAGTCAGGGAGAAACACAGTGTCTCTCCCTGCCTCCCTGACTCTGTGGTTAAATCTCTTCTAAGCCTAAGCGCCAATCTATGTTTAACTTAAAACAGTCAGCCCATCCCCTGTTAGGCCTTCGGCTCAAAAATTTCCACTCCCGTTTAAAATCATTATTTTATTTCTTGTGAAAAGTTATGTACTTTCCTAAACTTCAACCACCTATTCATTTCACATGATTAAACAATTACTTACTGCATGCCTGCTTCTTCCGTTATTTATTTCAGCACAACAACTGAAACCTGATGAGCTTGCACGATGCGAAGCAAGCGCCAGGAGAACCACCATCATCCGGGACACCTGGGGTATCCCTCATATCTATGGCAAGACGGACGCAGATGCAGTTTTTGGTTTGATGTATGCTCAATGCGAAGATAACTTTGGCAGAATAGAACAAAATTATTTATACCAGATGGGAAGACAATCTGAAGCAGATGGTGAAAGCATGATTTACGAAGACCTGCAGCTTCAGCTGATCGCCGATACTGCAGACGCCATTAAAGAATACCATAACAGTGCCGCTTCCTTTAAATACCTGCTGGAAGCTTTTGCCGATGGCATCAATTATTACCTCTATAAACATCCTGAAACAAAACCAAAAGTTCTTAAAAGGTTTGAACCCTGGTTTGCACTCATGTTCACTGATGGCAGCGTTGCGGCGACCATCACCGGCGGTATAAACCTGAATGAAACAAAGCAGTTTTATTCAAATGGTCCGGATAAATCCGTCACCGACCTGTATCACCCGCAGCCAAAGCAAATACCGGAAGAAGAAAGCGTAACCGGCTCAAATGGTTTTGCGATTTCACGCGCAAAATCTGCCACAAGCAATACCCTCTTGTATATCAATCCGCATGTTCCATTTTATTTCCGGTCGGAAGTGCAGATAGTAAGTGAAGAAGGGTTGAATGCTTATGGAGCAGTAACCTGGGGACAGTTTTTTATTTACCAGGGGTTTAACGCACACTGCGGCTGGATGCATACTTCCAGCAATGCAGACGTTGCCGACCTCTATGAAGAAAAGGTTTCTCAAAAAGACAATCAGTGGTTTTATGAATACTATGGTAAGCTAAAGCCGGTGACCGCTAAAAAAATTTCACTCAGCTATCTAAAAGATAACAAACAGACGCCACTTGTAATAACCGGTTATTTTACACATCATGGCCCGGTGCTGGGAAGCAGGAATGGCAAATGGCTGAGTTTGAAAGCAAACAACCGGAGCTATGATGCCCTGCTTGAATCGTGGCTCATTACTAAAGCCAATACATTTGATGAATACAAACAGGCAATGAACCTGCTCTCCAACGCTACTAACAATACCGTTTATGCAGATGACCAGGGCAATATTGCTTTCTGGTATGGAAACTACATACCCAGGCGCAACCCCAACCTCGACTGGACCTTACCGGTAGATGGCTCTTCCGTTTCAACCGAGTGGAAAGGAGTGCATAGTTTAGAGGAGATCGTACATGTTTATAACCCTGCAACAGGCTGGATCCAAAACTGCAATGCCACTCCATTTGCATCTTCAGGAACTGCCAGTCCTGATAAAAATAAATACCCGGCATATATGGCGCCGGACGGACAAAACTTCCGTGCCATAAATGCCATTAAACTACTCGGCAATGCAGATAAGATCACTCTTGACGACCTGATTAAAAAGGGTTACGACC
>CAXSIE010000422.1:0-2612 GCA_964237295.1 uncultured Flavihumibacter sp.
CCCAAGCTGCCCAATGTCCGCCCTTGCTCATTTCGTCCATTGCTGTACATTAAAAAAACGTTCCATAAACTCTTTAGGAGGTTGCCAGATATCTTTTGGGAAAATGGCAATGGCTGTCGGTATTTCTGTTTTGTCTCCTGTTTTATCGAAAGGATTTAATCGCAACAGCGGGTTGAACCATTGGTTTAAAATGGGGTGCATAGCTTCGTAGTAAATTCTGAATGATGAGTTGATGGTCTGGGTAGCTTAATAGATGGTAACATTGGTGAGTATTTCATCTTTGGTAAAGGCATCTTCGATATGACCATTGTTATCGCTCCAGATGTAAAACTTCCCTATAATCCATCCGGCTATGCCAGCCGGGGAATCATTCATACCATATGCAAGCGATTGCGGCTCAGTGGCTTGTTGAGACAAGTATCCACCTTGTTTCTCCTTCCACTCCTGTGTTTTCCGTAAGAACTTTTTGATTCATATGTGTGTTTTAAACAGACATGCAAAATGTTAACCAAGTATGTGGTATCTATATCCCTATTGGTTTAGCTGTTTTTTATGTTCCTCATAAACAACACATCTTTGGTTTTATGTATGAACTTACGGATTGCGAATCTTTAATACCTACATCGTCTTTTGAAAGGACGATGCGATTAAGAAAACAAACCTTACTGCTACACTCAGATTGCTTTTTTCACATACTACATCGGCCTGAACGAGAGACGATGCTGAAACCAGAAAGTTTTCAATTGTGTCAGTTTAGCATTGCAGCCAATGTATAGGCTTTGGGCTAGTGTGATGTATTATTCAGCTTGCTAATAACCGTTACTAACTTAATAACAAACATTTAATAATTAATTCAAAAACCCAGCTTTATTCGTCCTCCTGAGGTGATGCCCAACCTTGTGCTGACCCGTCCTAAAAAAGTTGACAGTTCAGTGTAAACTAATTTCAGTACGATACACTTTATACTAATAAAGCCCTCCCCCATATTCCAGTTCTTGGAAAAATCTTTCACCTTCTGAAAGTTCACAAAGTGACATACATTTGCATCTCCTATCGTCTTATAAACTTGCTAAAGCATGCAAATTAAAGTTAAAAGGCCCCAATGTTAACTTTATGGATACAACAGACACGTTTCCTTCAGGCTTTCCATTGCAAAGACTACTGGAAATAAAATAATATGAATAATAAAGACAAAAAAGCAACTCCTGATTTTCTTGAACCTTCGAATACATGGCGTGCGTTGTTTGCAGAAGCGTGGGGAACATTTTTATTGGTTTTAGTTGGCGCAGGGGCAGTTGTTGTATCTAAAATGACCGGACAAGTTTCGAAAGCAATGGAGGTGGTTGCGCCTGGTATGATAGTAATGTCCATTATATACTTTATGGGAGCTGTAAGTGGTGCTCACATAAATCCGGCAGTCACTATTGCCTTTGCTTTAAGACGACATTTTCCCTGGAAAAAAGTTCCATTTTATATTTCAGCACAAATAATTGGTGGGGTCTTAGCTGCATCTTTTTTAAAAGCCATGTTTGGACATATTGGTGATGTAGGAGCCACTGTTCCCTATTCTGACTTTGAAACGTGGAAAGTATTAATAATAGAAACCGTTTTAACGACAGGATTAATAAATACAATTTTAGGTACAGCATCGCAACCTGGTAATGTTGGTAAGAATGGTGCAATAGCAGTAGGCGGATACATTTCATTAGCTGGATTATGGGCAGGACCTCTGACAGGCGCTTCTATGAATGCAGCGAGAACAATAGGCCCTGATCTGGTAAGAGGTAATTTAAAGACCACATGGATTTATGTATTTGCAACACTTTTAGGAGCAGTTATCGCTGTATGTTTTGAATGGATTATGAAAGGTAAGCCGAGCGAGCATGCAGATGAAGAAGCGCAGGGCACGAAAACTAAAGATGAAGAATAAAAAATTTATAGGCAATATAGACATCGCTATGAGGTCAATTGCTAAAACTCGAGTTGATGAATATGAAGGAGTTATGCGGGCTTCAGCACAACTCATTTGAGAAAGGGGTTACAGATTACCTGCACTTTTATAAAATTTATATATAAAAAGTATAGTATAAACCAAATTCAGTACAATACATAGACTTTACCAGTATACCATAACGACTGTTTTTTTGACCATCTTTTTTGAATGTTCATTTAACCGCAGATTATAGTAAACTTATTTATAAAATAAAGCTTGATGCAAACAATTTATAGTAACCATAATTGACTGGTAAGGCCGGAGCCTCAGGCATCTGATCGGCCTGGTCAAAAGCTTTGAAAAAAAGAAAGTGAGGTTTATTTCCCTGCAGGATAACATCAACACCCAGACCGCTCAGGGCAGCTTCATTCTCAATATGACGCGTTGCCGTACAGGCATGTTCAATAACGGACAGTTCCGTTGCAAGCCTTTTGTCTTAAATGCTTTGTTATCAACAGCTAAAGATATTGGCACCCTGTTGGTCTATTTCATTTCACAACTTTTTATATGTATCATAACCTGCAGTTACGCATTGCCTGGCGAAACCTGTTGAAGGACCGCCAATCAGCTATCCTTAATTTTATCGGCCTTTCAACAGGACTTGCCTGCACCATACTGA
>CAXSIE010000422.1:2622-5030 GCA_964237295.1 uncultured Flavihumibacter sp.
TGGGTACGTGACGAGCTTGCTATGGATAAGAACCTGGATCCAACCATTTTTCAGGTAATGGAAAACAGGATTAAATCAGGCGGCATCTGGACTGCACCCACCACTTCCGGACCCATGGCGGAAGCGCTCAAAAAGGAAATGCCGGAAGTCGCTTATGCCATTACAACCCGGCCATCCGGAAACATCACATTAACGGTGGGAGAAAAAAACATCAAAGCAAGTGGAAACAGGGTTGGTAAGGATTTCTTCCAGGTATTTAATTATCCGCTGCTGGCAGGGAATAAAACGGATCTGCTCGCTACCAACCAGGACATAGTTCTCTCCGATGAGCTGGCCCAACGCCTTTTCGGTTCTGTTGCCAATGCCCTGGGCAAAACACTGGACTGGCAGCATGAAGAACATTACAGGGTATCCGGCATTTTCAAGGCGCTTGGTGCCCACAACTCCGAACCATTCGATTTCCTGCTTTCTATACAATCCACATTCGACCAACAGGAAGGAATACGCCAATGGAGCAATACAGGCGTTTCTACCTACGTTCGGCTTAAAGAAGGCACGTCAACAGCGCAGTTCAACCGGAAAATTGCCGGTTTTGTAAAAAGCAAATCCAATGGAACGATTACGCACAGAACACCGTTTGTTTTTGCATACCGCGATCTTTATCTTCACGGTAATTTTGAAAATGGCGTATCAGGCGGCGGGCGCATCAGTTATGTTAACCTGTTCTCCATTATCGCCGTTTTTATCCTTATAATCGCTTGCATAAACTTTATTAACCTCTCTACTGCCAGGGCGGTGCGACGTGCGAAGGAGGTCGGCATTAAAAAAGTGGCAGGAGCCAGCCGCGGCAACTTGGTGCTGCAATACCTCAGTGAATCATTGATGATAACGCTTTTATCTGTCTTGCTGGCTGTAGTACTGGTGGTGCTGCTCCTGCCTGCATTCAATAATATTACAGGTAAAATGCTGCATCTTGAAATGGATGCGGGATTGTTAGGCGTTCTTGTTGGCCTGACTATTTTTACCGGTGTTTTGGCAGGCAGTTACCCTGCTATTTACCTTTCCGGGTTTAATCCCGGACTTGTGCTAAAAGGAAAGAGCGGTGGCGCCGGTGGTGAGCGCATGGCAAGGAAAGGATTGGTGGTGTTCCAGTTTACACTGTCGGTTGTGTTGATTGTATCCGTGCTTGCCGTGTATAAACAAATTAACTATATGCAGAACCGTAACCTTGGTTTCAACCGGGAGCATATACTTACGCTGCCTATAGAAGGAAAAATGGAGGATGCCACCACCAGGGAAACCTTTATGTCGGAGATGCGCCAGGTACCCGGAGTGATACATGCAACCGGGATCGGCCACAGTTTAACAGGTCATAACAGCGGCACCTTTGGCGTTAAATGGCCAGGCAGGGATCCGGCGGATAAAACAGAGTTTGAAAATATGGCCGGTGATTACGACCTGATAGAAACACTAGGAATGCAAGTAAAGGAAGGACGTTCTTTCTCGAGGAACTTTAAGACAGATTCATCGGCTATTATTTTCAATGAGGCCGCCATTGCTTACATGAACATTAAAGACCCTGTTGGAAAAACCGTCCAGCTATGGGGCGAACCTCGCATTATCATCGGTATAGTGAAAAACTTTCATTATGAATCGCTGCACAAAGCTATTACCCCCGTTTTTTTAAGACTGTCACCTGAAAGTAACTTTCAGCTAATGGCCCGTATTCAACCTGGTAAAGAAAAAGCCGTTATTGATCGGTTGTCGGTTATATATTCCCGGTTCAATCCAGGATTTGGTTTTGAATATGGCTTTTTAGATGAGCGCTTTAAAACATTGTATCTGTCAGAGCAGCGGGTAGCGGTACTATCCAGGTATTTTGCCGGGCTGGCAATACTTATTTCCTGCCTGGGACTATTTGGCCTTGCAGCATATACCGCGCAAAGCCGCAGGAAAGAAATCGCCATCCGCAAAGTGATCGGTGCCACAATAAAAAATATAGTATTGATGCTCTCGGGTGATTTTTTAAAACTGATACTTATAGCAGTTCTGATTGCCTTTCCTTTTTCATGGTGGGCTGTAAACAAATGGATGGCCGGATTTGCTTATCATGCTGCCATCGGTTATAGCATCTTCCTGATCGCTGCTGTTTCTATTCTGGCCATCACTTTTGCCACCATCGGTTTTCAGTCGCTGAAAGCAGCACTGGCTAGTCCTTCAGGCAGCCTGAAGGATGAATAGTCAGGACAGGAAAGTTGTTTATTACGGTAAGGAGTATTTCATTTTACGTAATAGTAACACCAGACAGCGGTAAGTGTTGTGCTGGTAGTTTTTATTTGCCGGTTATTAATGCTTTGCGTTTACTTTTAAAGTCATCATGAATCATGTATTCCATTATGCCTTTTGTA
>CAXSIE010000423.1:0-4452 GCA_964237295.1 uncultured Flavihumibacter sp.
TATCTGACTGGTTTTGCGTTAAGGCAAACGATTTGTTACCGATAATGGATAATAAAACTTTCCAGGCATTGCCTTTAATATCGGCCGCTTCCTGTAATACGGTACTGGCTATTACCGGTCTGGAAGATCTTAACCGGGCTGCAGGTGACCAGCTTATTATCAATTATCCAAACCCGTTTGTGGAAAGCACAAAAATTACTTTTAAATCCAAAGGAGGGCATTGTTCGGTTCAGGTTATGGATACAACCGGAAGGGTAATTAGCTTACTCGCAGATAAAGAGTATGCTCCCGGTGTGTATAATATTGACTTTAACAGCGGACTCCTGCCAACCGGAGCTTATTATGTACGTTTACAAAACGGGCCATTACAACAGGTAAGGCCAATGTTGAAAGTTCGATAGATATAATTGTGAATGGATAGATTATAATTACAGCCTTACACTTAAATAACATCTTATTAATAAAAATATATTCAAAGTTTTTAATACGATCGTGCGAACGGTGTATTTTTGATACATGGTTTCAAAATATAATCCTAAAAATTTCTTTTCTTTACTTATTATAATTTTTTCTTTATTCTTATGTACAGCCGAAATTAATGCTCAGAGCGTAGAAAGTTCTGTTCCTTCAAGAAAGCAAAATATAAGGACTTCTTTAACAGGTAAAATAACAGACGTTAAATCGGGGCAGCCATTAGCCGGAGCATCCATTTATTTTCCGGATATTAAAAGCGGATCGGTTTCCAACGATCAGGGACAGTATAAAATACAAAACCTTCCTCCGGGAAGGTATCTGGTAGAAGTATCTTTCCTGGGATATACTTCCGTTATCGATCATGCTGATCTGAGAGGTGATGTGCAAAGAAATTTTACTTTAAACCCCTCGGTAGTAGAGAATGAAGCGGTAACAGTTACCGGCGTTTCCACTGCAACTTCTGTTAGAAAATCTCCTGTACCGGTTGATATTTTAAAGCGGCAGGATCTTTTGAAAACATCCTCTACCAATCTTATTGATGCATTAAGCAGAACACCCGGTGTTTCCCAGATCTCAACAGGACCGGCTATTTCAAAACCTACCATTCGTGGTTTAGGATACAACAGGCTGGTAGTAGTAAATGATGGTATGCGCCAGGAAGGTCAGCAATGGGGAGATGAGCATGGAATTGAAATAGATGAATACAGCGTTAATAAAGTAGAGGTTTTAAAAGGGCCCGCTTCCATTATGTATGGCAGTGATGCACTTGCAGGCGTGATAAATATTCTTACCAACGTTCCTGTAGCAGAAGGAACCATTAAGGGAAATATTTTAAGTAACTACCAGACAAATAATGGCATGCTCGGATTGAACGCCAATCTTGCCGGAAATATTAACGGATTTAACTGGAACGTATACGGGTCGCATAAATCTGCTTATGATTATACCAATAAATATGATGGCAGGGTATTCAATTCTAAATTTAATGAAAGAAATTTCGGTGGATATATCGGGTTAAATAAAAGCTGGGGTTACAGCCATTTGCTGGTAAGTAATTTTGATCAGAAACTCGGCTTAACAGAAGGAGACAGGGATAGTATTACAGGTCAGTTTACCAAGCTTGTAAATGCGGGCGGAATGGAAAAAGATGTAATTGCCGGTGAAGACGATTTTAAATCAAGGGATCTTTTCGTACCTAAACAACATATTCAACACTTCAAGATAAGTACTGACAATAGCTTTCGTGCAGGCAACGGGAGACTGACACTTAACCTCGGGTTCCAGCGAAACCAGCGCCAGGAATTTGGTAATGTTCTTGAGCCAGATGAAAAGAGTCTGTATTTTGATTTAAAGACCATCAACTATAACCTGCAATACCATTTCCCCCAGAATAATAATTGGGAGAACACTATTGGTGTGAACGGCATGCAACAAAGTAATGCTAACAAAGGCGTTGAAGTGCTGATCCCTGCCTACGATCTTTTTGATGTAGGGGGTTTTATCTATTCTAAAAAAAGCTTTGATAAGCTCACTATCAGTGGCGGACTCAGGATTGACAACAGAACTTTACATTCAAAGGAATTTCTGGAAGGTAGCGATATTAAATTCCAAAAATTTACCAAGCAGTTTACCAATCTTTCAGGAAGTGCAGGTTTTAGCTATGAAACAAGTAAGGCTGTTACATTAAAATTAAATCTTGCACGCGGATTTCGGGCGCCAAGTATTCCGGAGCTTGCCAGCAATGGTGCTCATGAAGGAACCAATCGTTACGAATATGGAGAAAGAGACCTGAAATCGGAAACAAGTTTGCAGGCAGATGCAGGAGTTGATATAAATACGGAGCACATTTCTTTTTCAGCTAATATATTTTATAACAGCATCAGGAATTTCATCTATTACCGTAAACTATCTTCTGTTAATGGAAGCGATTCCGTTGTAAACATTGATGGTCACGATAACCTCGCCTTCAGGTTCGATCAGAATAATGCCAGGTTGTATGGAGCGGAATTTAATCTGGATGTCCATCCTCATCCGTTGGACTGGCTGCATATTGAAAATACTTTTTCTTACGTGCGCGGAAATTTGAGTGAAGCTCAGGATGGCAGTAAGAACCTTCCTTTTATTCCTGCCGGCAGGCTGTTAAGCCAGGTAAGAGGTGATTTTTCGAAAAAAGGAAATGTATTCCGTAATGCTTATGTGATGGTGGAGGCTGATAATACATTTGCACAAAACCATCCTTTTACAGGTTACAATACCGAAACCAATACTCCGGGATATTCTTTATTCAATGCAGGGTTAGGGGCAGATATCAGCAGCAAAGGCAAAATATTATTCAGTGTTTATCTTGCTGCCAAAAACATAACTGATGTCGCCTATCAAAATAATTTAAGCCGTTTGAAGTATACCGCTGAAAACCCGGTCACCGGTAGAATGGGTGTGTTTAATATGGGAAGGAACTTCAGTGTTAAGATTAATATACCGCTTTCGTTTGCGGTAAAGTAGGTATAGAGAGTTCATAAACCACGGAGGCAGGGTGGCACAGAGCAACACGGTTTTATTTTCTTTAATAAGCTTTGTGCCGCTCTGTGCCACCCTGACTCCGTGGTTCATAAACTCACTTTCAATTACTTCCTTACCAAAATTCTAACACCATCTTTTCCGGCAATAACAGCACGTTTGGCAATGTTATAAAACAGCGAGGTTTCAATGATGCCGGGAATGTTTTTCAATGCAGGATTAATAGTAGAAAGTTCAGGCCATTCAGTGAACCAAAGATCAAAAATATAATTTCCATTTTCGGAGATAACAGCACCATCTTTTTTATTGCTCATGCGCAATTCCATTCTTACATCCGGAAATAATGTTTTAATTGCTTTATGAATGAAGTGCAGAATTTGCGGCATAACTTCTACAACCAACGGAAATGTAACTTCAAGTTTATCTACATACTTGGAATCATCTCCCACAAGAATAAATTCGTTGGCCATCACTGCCAGTATCTTTTCATTGGTATGAATGCCACCGCCACTTTTTAAGGCATTCAGGTTTTTATCAAACTGATCACATCCATCAAAATAAATATCAATTTCAGCGATAGAAGAAGTATCCTCCACTACAAACTTATTTTGTTGCAATAATGTACGTGTTGTAAAAGAAGATGTCAGGATTTTTATTGATAAACCGGCTTCCACTTTTTCTTTAAGGATGCTTACCATATGCGCCATAGCAGAGCCTGCGCCTAATCCGATTATCGAGTTATTTTGTACGAGGTCTGCTGCATTTTGCGCAGCTTCTTTTTTGTAGTCCACAGAATTATTTGACTAGGAATAATTTAATGTCCGCTTCTCAAGATTACTTTGTATCGCCAGCTCGATAACTCGGATGGTATTACGAGATTCTTCCGGCTTCACCATTAATACTGCTTTCCCGGTAATTGTATCATACACGTTCTGATAAAAATTTACATAATTACCTCTTTCAGTTTCAACTTTTGAAATTAAATGCATGCCTTTATATTCGGTATTGATCCTGCCCCAGGAAGATTCCGGTTCCATACCCCAGTTGCTGGTTTTGTTAGGGATGCCCCCAGCTTTAAGAGCTTCTTCCTGAACATCGGTGCCATACTTTACAAAGCTTCCCTGCTCACCCAGTATAATGAATCTTGGCAGCGGTTCTTTAATAAGCATGCCACCTTTCAGCGTTACTTTTAATTGATGGTAATTCATAACCAGCTCAAAGTTATCAATGGCTTTAGCGCCTTTTCTTTGAAGGCGCAGGTCGGCAGTAAGGGTTAACGGAAGCCCGAATAAGTCAAGTGCCTGGTCGATAAGATGTGCACCCAGATCGTAAAAAATGCCTGCTCCGGGTACGTCTTCTTCGCGCCATGCATTGGGTCTTAAATAATTCCTGAAGCGATCGTAATGACTTTCAAATTCAGCCAGTTCACCCAGCATACTACTATTTATTACCTTTTTAATG
>CAXSIE010000423.1:4462-5027 GCA_964237295.1 uncultured Flavihumibacter sp.
ATTTAAATTGATCGCCGATCTTGACTTTCAAATCCGTGTAGCGAAGAAGTATCATATGGTAGCATAATCACCTTCGAAACGCCGGTTTTGATTTACGGTAAGGATTTTATTTTGCTGTTTAGATATTGCAATCAGCTCGTCAGCTTCAGGGGTAGTTATTGTGAATGGTTTTTCCACCACCACATGTTTGCCTGCCAGAAGAGCGGCTTTAGCGAGCGGATTATGAGATTCATTTGGAGTGGCCACTACAACAAGATCAATGTTGTAATTATTAATGATAGCATCGTTATCATTTACAACCGTTGCCAACGGATACCGGGCACGAGCAAGTGCTATCTGATCGGGTCTGGAAGCTCTTATTAAGGTAAGCTCAAAGCCATCAACACATGTTAAGATAGGTGCATGGTATATTTGTCCGGCGGCACCAAAGCCAATCAATCCAACACGGATTGGGTTACTCATAAATAAATTTTATTAATTATTAATGATGAATTATTAATGATTAACGGATCACTGTTGTCCGGTAAAGTTTTAAAATCATTAGATTTTGACCTGAAACGTAAGC